>JAWOKW010000372.1:0-3297 GCA_033854095.1 Candidatus Methanoperedens sp.
ATCATAATGGGACCAGAGCCTATCAGCAGGACTTTCTTGATGTCTGATCTTTTTGGCATTATACCTCTAATTTTTCAGCATAGATGGCATGACCAGTTATTAATTCTATCTCTTGCTGCAGAAGTGCCGCAACTGCACTACAGTGAGGGCGCGCCGCGCTTCTCTCGCATGACAGAGAAGAAAAACAGGGAAGAAAATTTGAAGAGGAATCAGAGCTCAATTATTTCCGCTCCATGCAGCAGTGCGATCTTTAAGCCGTCTGCGGTTATTTCCAAGAACACCGATCAGCTTTGCTTTCAATCCCCTGAACCCTGGGATCATAAATGGGGCGATATAGTCCCCTGCGTGCAGCACGAGCTTAACTTTTTCTTCGTTCAGCTTTTTTACGGCTTTCTCCACCATCGGTAAGCGATCGTGGGTATCTGATATCAAGCCAATTAACATCTTCATCACCTTAGAGCAAATAACATCAAAGCGCTTAATCGTCCAGTTGATTCATGCTCAACATATTTCTAAATGGTTTTAGTGATCCTTTGAGTGAGTATGAAAATATCATTGATTTTAGGAGAGATGCATCTATGAACTGCATCCTCTGCGGCGAGCCTGTTTTTCAGCTTGAATTTTCAAGCTCGAACAGAGTGATAAAAGAGCGCAGCTTCATGCGCTGTCCCGCGTGCGATCTGATCTTTGTCCCTGCCCGTTTCCATCTACTGTCTGAAGATGAGGCTTCGCGCTACAGACTTCATAACAACACGCTGTTGAATGAAGGATATGTCAGGATGTTCCAGGAGAAGATAGCCCTGGTACGCCAGCACTGCACAGGCATCAATTTAGTTCTGGATTACGGCTGCGGACCGCAGGCTGTGCTTATGCAACTGCTGGAGATGGAAGGATTTGAGTGCCAGATATTCGACCCTTATTTCTTTCCTGTGTTTCCAGAGGGCACGTATGACCTTGTGATTTCTACCGAGGTGTTCGAGCATTTCAGGGATGTGAGGACTGAGCTATGCAATATCCGCTCGCTCCTGAACGCAGGCGGCTTTCTTGCCGTGATGACCTCGTTCCACGACGCTGTGAGCGATTTTGAGAACTGGTGGTATATAAGTGATATGACTCACATCTGTTTTTTCAGTATGCGCACGTTTGAATGGATAGCGAAGGAGTTCGGGTTCAGGGTGGTATATACGGACAGGAGGAATTTTATTATTTTGCAGAAGATTTAGGAATATCATCCCGACCAAAATTATAAATACTCAAAGAACAACTTTAGATGGTGAAGACTTTGTGGGGTCTAACTATTAACCATAGACAGTGGAGAAAATGTGGATATTACAGGAGGAAAAAATATGAAAAAAGTGGAGTTAAATAAGATATATCTGGAAAGTGGAAGAACAACGGGAAGAATGCAAATGGCAAATAGTTATCGGTCGATACTCCCTCCGCATATGCTGAAGGAGCTTGCTAAGAGGGGTGACCCTGCCCAGCGGGAATTAGCATTAAAGCACTTGATGCTGTCTGAGAGACTGCGCGGGCATCGAGAGGCAATCAGCCAGGTCCATTTAGCGGCAGCACCAATGACAGGAAAGTGCCTCAATGTGTATGATGCCAAAAATGGACAGGCTCTGCCAGGCAACCCTGTGCAGGATCCAGCGAACAGCAGTGACGTTGCAGTAAAAGAAGCTTATGATGGTGCTGATGCTACCTATAATATGTATCATGATGTATATGGGCGCAATTCAATTGACGACAGGGGCATGTGTATATTTTCCACCGTACATTATGAACAAAATTACGACAACGCCTTCTGGAACGGACAGCAGATGGTCTACGGCGACGGTGATGGGGACTTATTCAATCGATTCACAATTTCGATAGATGTGATAGGGCACGAGTTGACCCATGGAGTTACACAGTACGAGGCACAACTTGCATATTCGAATCAACCAGGAGCACTAAACGAGTCGATGTCCGACGTCTTTGGCTCACTCGTGAAGCAGCGTTCACTCAACCAGACAGCAGATCAGGCAGACTGGCTTATTGGTGAAGGACTTTTTACCTCGAAGGTAAACGGCACAGCCCTGCGTTCGATGAAAGAGCCTGGAACTGCCTATGATGACCCTGCGCTTGGCAAAGATCCACAGCCAGCCGCTATGAAAGATTACGTGAAATTGCCGCTTTCCGAAGATAACGGAGGCGTGCACATAAACTCTGGTATTCCGAATCGTGCATTCTGCATGACAGCACTGGAAATCGGTGGAAATGCATGGGAGACGGCAGGTAAGATATGGTATGTTGCATTAAGGGATAGGCTCAGATCCAGCTCAAATTTCCAGGATGCTGCAAATAAAACATTCCAGGTAGCAGGCGTGATGTTTGGTTCAGGAAGCAAAGAGCAGCAGGCTGTCAAAAAAGGCTGGGCTGCTGTTGGAATCACAGCCAAGGCAAGATAGGAGTACGATGCTGATCCAGTTTGAACGCACAGGCGGCTTTGCAGGGATGCGTACATCTATTACATTAGATACTGGATCAGTATCGCCGCAAGAGGCTCGCAAGCTGCAGGAAATGGTCGAAGCTGCAGGATTTTTCGATCTACCACCCAAGTTCCCGCTTCCAAAACGCGGTGCAGATTACTTTCAGTACAGGATAACAGTGGAATCAGAAGGACGGAAACATACTGTGGAAGTGAGCGAACCCGCAGTCCCTGCATCGCTTCGCCCTCTGATTCAATCCCTGATGGCGCACGCAAGGAAGTAAATTATTTCGCTCTTACTCAGATTAGAGTTGGTAATCTGAACAGATATAAAAGCGATAGCTCTGGGTTTCTTTGTACGAATCTACGATATATAATTTCCAATTTATTAAATTATATGATATTTGGTATCCTACAGTGTCATATAATTGTTTTATGACAACTAATTTCTGAAATCCACCCGCGCTTTGATAGTTCATAGCATAAGTAGTAAAGACCAGCATTTGATGTCAGTTGTCTATTTTTTATCATAGAAGAACTATATTTAAATTGCTCTTATAAAACAAGAGATATCAACAAAGGGAATCTTTATGTGATTACAAAAGTAAACAAACGTAATATGATTGTTTCCAATGCCTCAACTCTCATTCTTCTTACAAAAGCAGGAGTAATTCGCAAATTTCTTGATGAATTCAGGGAAATATAGTCAATCATGCTATTTTCACCCGAATAAAATTGGGAAATATTTCGACAAAAGACCTTTTGATGCAGTCGATAGAGCGGCTATTCCATCAGCAACAGCAGAAATTAACTCTTCTTTGATCAGG
>JAWOKW010000373.1:0-8604 GCA_033854095.1 Candidatus Methanoperedens sp.
ATTTCAAATCCTGTTTTTAAGAAATCTTGTGAGATTCCATGGTTAAATAATATGAAATTAAAATATGTTTGGGTATAGATATATTTAATTATGACGGTTAAACAGCCTGCGAAAATCGGTGATTATGAGAATTTTTAGATAGAATCTGTCAGATTATATTAATTGAGGGTAATCCCATATTGAGTTTACTTTTCACACAGTCTGACGTAGAAATACTGGTGATACCCGTAATGGCCCAATAGATGATTCATCCCGAAGAAAAAACAAGGGCAGAAGACTTAGTTTCTGTGGAACAGACCTACATATGAAGAACATATGAAGCGGGCAAATTTCGCTCTAAAAGCAGTCTCATGACATCCAGGTGCTTTCCCACGGAGCGATAGATTTTCTTATACCCCTCGCAGAGGTAGTTATGGCCGCATTCACCACTTACCGTTATTTTAAAACGGTGCTTGGGACAGCCTCCCCGGCAGACTGATAAAAACTCACACCGCCGACAGGTCCTGGGAAGCGCACTTTGTTTGCGTCCGCCGAACTCATGTTGCCTGGCAGAATTAATCGCATGTATGGGTTCATCGGTAAGAATGTTACCTATTTTAAATTCGGGATACATGAAGTGATCGCAGGCATACATGTCGCCGTCGTGCTCAAGGATAATAGCCCTGCCGCATGTCGGTGAATATACGCAGACAGGAATAACGCCCTCCATCCAACCGCAGAGCATCCATTCGAAGTTCATCACAAACACCTTACCAACATCGTTTCTCACCCATTCATCGAACACCTGGATAATAAAATCAGCATAATCAGAGGGATGGGCGCTCCATGGAGTGACCTCCTGGGGTTCAGGCCTATCAAGAGCGGGAGGAGTTCCAAGTTGTAAGCCCAGATGGCGAGAGCGGTCGTTGGGTACACGCTCCACAATCGGGATAAACTGAATGAATGCAACTCCTTGGGATTTAAAAAAACGATAGACATCCAGTGGATGTTGTGATGTCCAATCATTCACACACGCCAGTACGTTATATTCAACGCCGTGCTTCTGCAGCAACTTCAACCCACGCAGGACCGCATCGAAAGTCGGCCTGCCGCCCGGATCGACGCGATAGCGATCATGCAATGCCGAAGGGCCGTCAAGACTTAAACCGACAAGGAAATGATTCTCGGCAAGGAACCGGCACCACTCGTCGTCGAGGAGGAGACCGTTTGTCTGAAGTGTATTGCGGATAGCCCTTCCTGCTCCGTGCCGCTTCTGCAGCTTGATGGCTTTTTGGAAAAAATCCAATCCAGCCAGAAGCGGCTCTCCCCCCTGCCATGCAAATTCAACATCGAGTGTCGGTTGCGAAGCAATATATTTTGTGATGTAAGCCTGGAGCACCTCATCTGGCATAAGATAGTGCTCATTTTGAGGAAAGAATGCCTGTTTCTCAAGATAGAAACAGTATTTGCACCTGAGGTTACAGAGCGGCCCCACAGGTTTTGCCATAAGGTGAAATCCCTGAGAGCGCGGTATATTGTTTACGGTCTCACCCATCGTCATCCCAGTGCCGATGAACGGCCCTCCTTCCGAACCCACGGAAACTTGCTCTTATGTCTGGTGTGATTCCTTAAACCCATTGATTGCTCCATTAAACTCCGTAGTTATTTATGCCACCCCAGGAATACGCTCCACAATCAAGTCGCCTCTACTGGAATGAAGTTGCCTAGTCGCGCATCAACATCGCCAGCATTTCCTTCTCCTGGTCTAGGTACGGCTCCCCGCTCACATCCACTACCACCTCTTTGATCACGCCGCCCCTGAACTCAAAGGGTGATTGGTAGTCGCTGGATACAGGCTGGCCACCATCCTTACCAACGTTCAGACCTTCCCCCGCGATTGAGAATTTGGCAGGCTGGGTCTTGATTCGTGCTTCAGCCACATTTTGGTCGTTGATGTAGAGCGCAGCCATGCCAACCGGGCTCGTGTCTTCAAAGCCTTCCATGCTGAACCGCACACCGAGGGTGCACTTCCCAACAGGAACGTTTACTCCTGAGGTGAGCTTCTGCTCTTTTTCACCTAGCCAGTTGTAAACGTAGTGCAGCCTTCCGTCCTTGATGTACAGCGAGTGCCCGCCAAAGCGCCCGCCGTGCGAGAACAGCACGCCTTCTGCATCCTGCGTTTCGATGTCCATTTCTGCGTCTATGTTGTAGGAGCGCCCGCGAATGTTGACCGCCACAGCCTCAGGCACCTCACTGCAGCCTGGATAGTAGATGTAGCGATTGCGCGGCTTTGTCGGCTGCGGCCGCGGGAAGGTAATGATATCCGGGCGGTCCTCGAGCGGCAGGCCGTTGTACTTTCCCGCCTCCATGAACCAGAGGTTCTTCAGCTCTTCGAGCTTCTCAGGATACTGGTCGGTAAGGTTGTGCATCTGGTTGCGATCCTTCTCTAGGTTAAACAGCTCCCACTTATCCTGGTTAAAGTGCCCCCAGTCACCTATCGACGTGTGAATCGTGCTGGCATGCCAGCCCTTGTGCCAGATGCCGCGCGTGCCCGTCATGGTGTAGAACTGAGTCTGCCTGGGAGCAGGCGCATCCGGATTCTCAAAGGTCCCCTTGAAGCTCATGCCCTCGATGGGGTTCTGGGTGTACCCTTTCACAACTGCCGGCGGCTCGATTCCAAGGCATTCATGCAGCGTGGGCACGATATCAATGGCGTGGATGTACTGGTGGCGAACCTCACCGCGCGCCCTGATCCCTTTCGGCCAGGCGATGAGACACGGATCTGCAATGCCGCCCTCGTGGCCGGAGTAGCGCTTATACATCTTGAACGGCGTGTTGAATGCCATCGCCCAACCAGTGCAATAGTGGTTGTAGGTCTTCTCGCTGCCCAGGTCATCGAGGTACTTCATGTTCTCTTCCATAGTATCCGGAATGCCATTGAAGAATTTATTCTCGTTGACCGAGCCGTTGGGTCCTCCTTCGCCACTTGCACCGTTGTCTGAGACGGCTATGATAATTGTGTTCTCAAGCTGGCCTGATTCTTCAAGATAGTCCAGAATCCGCCCGATCTGCTCGTCTGTGTAACTGACGTATCCTGCATATACCTCAGCCATGCGACTGAACAGACGCTTCTCATTCTCGGAGAGCGAGTCCCACGGGCGCACGATATCTAATGTGTTCCACGGCTTCCCATCGGCGCTCTTCTCCTCAGCGTAAGGGTTGATCGGCGGCAGTTCTATATCCTCGGGGACAAGCCCCATCTTTTTCTGGTTAGCCAGCACAATCTCGCGGTACTTCTCATAACCCATATCGAACCTGCCCATGTATTTGTCCGCCCATTCCTTCCATACATGGTGCGGAGCGTGGGCACAGCCAGGGCAGAAGTACATCAACCACGGTTTTTCCGGGGCGATGACCTGGGAATCGCGGATAAACTGGATGGCCTTATCAGCCAGGTCCTTGCTAAGATGGTAGCCCTGTTTCGGCGTATAGGGTACCTCTACCGGGTGGTTGTCGTACACAAGGTTAGGGTACCATTGGTCGGTTTCACCACCCAGAAAGCCGTAGAATCGCTCGAAACCGCGGTCAAGTGGCCATAGGCGCTTGGATGAGGCGAGGCTTGTCTCCTCCTCCGGGGTCAAGTGCCACTTGCCGATGGCATAGGTGTTCCACCCCTTCTCTACCAGCGCCTCAGAGATAAGGGCGTTTTCAAAGGGAATACGCCCGCAGGAGCCGGGGAAACCGGTTGTTCCCTCGGTGACACATGCCATTCCGTTGCTTGTGGCGTTACGCCCGGTCAGCAGGCAGGAACGGGTGGGAGAGCAAAGCGCGGTGGTATGGAACTGGGTGTAGAGCAGGCCCACATCAGCTATACGCTTCATGTTCGGTGTCTCGATCAGACCGCCATAGGTATCAAACGCCCCGAAACCCGCATCGTCCCAGACGATATACAGTATATTCGGCGCGCCCTCCGGCGCTCTGGGCTCCTCGTACGGCTCCCAGTCAGGGACAGAATCCCTGGCATCAATGTTGATCGTGCCCTTAAATCGTTTGCTCATGCTCTCCTCTCCCTATTAACTTATTTTTCAAATACGTCCTCAAGATATTTCTCACTATATTTCCCTCCATTATGTTGTTTATGAGCGTGTAGCTGTGGACTGCGCCCAATTAGTAGACAGTAAATTAATATTCATATTCAATATGTCTGAACGAACATTTTGCTTTCCCAATTATATATTTACACCACAATTTAATATTTTATCGGATAAGGCGTTAAAATCTAGTAGTCATCAAGTTGATTTTGATTAATTTAATGAAGCGATATAATTGAAATTTAATTCTGGTTTTTACCAAATTTGCCTCCACCACAAAGGCTTAATTATAAAGTATATATTCTCTTTTTTTAATTTATATCTATGGGCTAAATTGAAATATATTTATAAGTTCTTGTATATGGGGGGTTGCAGAAGCACCAATGTGCATTCATCTCATAAAACGACCGTTTATTGAGACAGAGGGAAAACTGTTAATTTCCATGAAACACGCTTCTCAAAAACTCATCCCACAAATCATAATTTTATACATGACAATTTGGTGAGTTTATTGATACAAGCATATCAGGATTATTTTTTTCCTAGAGTCCAACTGCCCTCTCCGCAGAACTCTGGGTATAATCCCACAAAGGTACAAAACCGGCAATGAAAACTGTCATTGCTTAAGTCCTTGCTAACCCGCGTTGGTACTACCCCTAGTTGTCTATGATAAACGAGCGTTTTCCACCAACCCATACTGTATAGTAAAATACCCCTTTACTTTTGTATGAGGAATGTATAATATATTGTTGTATATGGGTTTTGTTGAACAAGAGGCAGAAAGGAAGGTGATACACAGTATACACCATGACTGAACAGAAGAAAAAATTATTAAAGGCAAAAGTTGCGGCAGCTCTTTACGCAGAGAACGGTAAAGTACCAACGAAAGAGGAGATTGAGAAATGGACAAAGGTTGCCCAAGTGCTCTACACGGCAGTATTGGGACTGCATTTTGAACGGGAACAACAGAAGAAAGCTGGACAGTTGGCAATCTTCTAATTTTTAACTCTTTCTTTCCAGTTGCCTCTGTTTGGTTTTTTACTGCCTTTTCCTTATACTAAAAATATATGATTTATGGGTATATCCGGGTATCTACTGACAAACAAACCACTGAGAACCAGCGGTTTGAAATCTTAAAATTTACTGATGAAAAAAAGCAGCGGGTAGACGCGTGGATTGAAGAAACAATCAGCGCGACCAAAAAATTACAAAGCCGGAAATTAGGAAGCCTTATTGCCGAAATGAAAAAAGGCGATGTATTAATTGTTTCAGAGCTTTCCCGTCTTGGGCGAAGCCTTATGGAGGTCATGAGTATTTTACATACCTTAATGGAAAAGCAGGTCAAAGTGTTTACTACCAAGGAGCGATATGAATTGGGGAATAATATATCTTCCAAAGTATTGGCGTTTGCCTTCTCGCTTTCTGCTGAAATTGAGCGGTCAATGATTTCCTCCCGCACAAAAGAAGCATTAGCGAGGAAAAAAAGCGAGGGAAAACGATTAGGCCGTCCAAAAGGGAGACTTTCCTCAGTGACAAAACTCACCGGCAAAGATGATCTAATCCGGGAATATCTGAAAATGAAAATTCCCCAGACGGTTATGGCCAGGCTCCTCGGTGTCAATCGATTGACTGTGAGAAACTACATTATTACCAGAAAACTGGCTCCGCGTTGACGACGTTTTTCCCTGTTTTCTTCTATTTTTAAGTCTCTTTTACAAAAGCGGCGTCATATAATGCCCTACAAGGCCTCTGTTTTTCTTGAGACGGCTGTCTAATCCTCTTAATTCAGCCTCAGAAGAGTAATTGCATACTGGTGCTTCTGCGACACCTGTATGCAGGTTAAAAGTCTTGAGTGCATTTTGGTAATATTCTTAGGATTTACGTATTTGCCGCCCTCAAATATTTGTTAACAGCAGGTGTATTTCATTTTGTACTATGGATTTACCCCATAAGGTCAGTGGACATTAGCGCTAGATTATCAAAAACTCATTTTGGGTATATCTTTCAACATTTAAAGATGATCCATTTTTTTCATGCCAGGTATTATCCAAGAGTTAAATGGATAATGAGATTAACAGCGCCTGTTTTGGAACCACCATTTGAAGTTACAGTAATGGTTCCGCTGTAGTTATTATCTCCCAAAATAGTTGAGCTCAAGCCAGCAGTATTAACACCTATGGTAACAGTTTTTGAATTAGTTCCACTCGTCGGATCCAAGGTTATCCACGGCTGATCTGCGCTCACATTCCATTCCAGTGTTCCTCCTCCAGCATTAGATATCGAGATTGTCTGAGGCGCCGCTGATGTAGTTCCGACTTTTTCAACTCTCGTTTCTTTAAAGTTGAAAGAAGGTGGATCTGGAGATACTGACAATACCGGTGTTGGCGTTGGTGTGGATATCACTTGAACCATTAAACTAATAGTGCCTGTCTTGGTTCCATCATTTGAGGTTACGGTAATAGTTCCACTATAGTTGCCAGAACTTAGGCCAGTAGTATTGATATTGATGGTAACAGTTCCTGAATTAGTTCCACTTATAGGGCTTAATTCTATCCATGGCTGGTCAGCGCTTACGTTCCATGTCAATGTTCCACCTCCAGTATTTGATATTGTGAATGTCCGAGATGATGATGCTCCTGCACTCATGGAGCCAAAGTCAAAAGAAATAGGGTCTGGAGATACTGACAGTACCGGTGTTGGCGTTGGTGTTGGAGTAGGCGTCGGCGTAATTGTTGGTGTTGGTGTAGGCATGGGAGTTGGAGTTAGTGTTGTTGGAACAGGAGTTGGTGTTGTTGGTGCAGGTGTTGGAGTGGGAGTAGGAGTTGGTGTTGGTGTCGGCGTAATTGTTGGTGTAGGGGTAGGGTTGGATGTTTGAGTGGATGTTGGAATAGGTGTTGGAGTGGATGTTGAAGTCGGAGTGGGCATAGGAGGGGGCACATTTAATTCTATGGCCACTTGACCGGTTCCCCCATTTGATTCAATGGTAATTATTCCAGCATGACTGCCTGGAATAAGGTTGGTAGTATTAATAGTGATAAAAATTGACCCGTTATTAGATCCACTCGCATGGTTTAATTCAATCCAGGGCGAATCAGTTCTTGCCCGCCAATCAAGGGTTCCTCCTCCATTATTTGATATCTGCAATACTCTAACCTTCGATTCTCCTGTGCTAGTAGTTGCAAATTTGAAGCTATTATTGGAAACACTTAATATTGGTGGTGATGGTGACGGTGGCACTAGGTTAAAGGAAATCGAGCCGGATCTAATTCCCCCATTCGATGATACAGTAATTACTCCAGAATAGTTGCCAGGTTGCAGTCCAGCAGTATTAACATCGATATTAACTGTGCCCAAACCAGCTCCGCTTCTCGGGTTCACGGTTATCCACGGCTGATCTGCGCTCACATTCCATTCCAATGTTCCTCCTCCAGCATTTGATAAAGTGATTTGCTTAGATACTGAATCACCTAGATGCATGGTACCAAGGGCAAGGGAAACAGAGTCAGGCGAAGTCACTAACGATGGTGGAGAAGGTGGGGGATGTTGGAAATAAGGAAGAACATAAGGAAGAACAACACTGGCTATAGCTATGATAGCTATGATAGCCATTGCAATCTTGGCAGGAATTGGCAATGAAGAAATATTGAAACTAAGGCCTCCATCTTTTTCTATGCTTATATCAACTTTGGCATTTTCTTCAGATTTCTTTATTTCATCTTTTGAATCTTTTTTTACCTTTACTTTTTGGGGAGATAGTTTTATCTCAAGCCAAGTCTCATTCTCGATATCTTTTAATTGAAATTTTCCACTCTTGGCTTCATATCCTTTTTTTGCCGCTTCGTACACAATGAAATCATTTAGATATTGGCGGGAAACATTGAAAGAAAATGAACCATCCTTTTTTGAAACTACTTCCCTTGTTTCATCATCTATTTTGATAGTAATGTTTGCGGCTTCCAAAGGATGATCGGTTTTGTAAACAAGGACTCTCCCTTTTATCTTAATTTTAGATTTGTTCAATAAAATATCTTGCTGGATTTCTGGTTCATTTATAGCATAGGAAACTTTATTTCTTTCAAAACCACTTTTTTCAGTTATCAGATCCAGAGTTTTCCCGATATAGTCAGTCTCTGTGTTGTATTCGTATTTGCCATGCTCGTCAGAGGAAACTGAAGCAACTTCGGTACCCTCGATATTGATCTTGATAATTGCACCTTTAACAGGCGCATTATTCCTCGAGTTTATAATAGTTCCATGAACCTTCATATCTTCAGTGGAATTTCTTCATAGATCTCGTTACCACCATAACCACCTTCTCACTGATTAGAAATTGTTTTGATGATATATAATTCTTTGCAAACGAACTATGCTTATGAAAATAGAGGGTCAATTATTTTTGATTTTTTCACTTAAATTCGCCACATGCGTCTATGCGATACGTATATTTATCTATTTATACAATTTGCCAGTTAGTCAGTTTATCCAATAGATCACATATTTTAACCATATGGAATCGGATTTGAGCGACATTATC
>JAWOKW010000374.1:0-4096 GCA_033854095.1 Candidatus Methanoperedens sp.
AAATATCAGGGCATGGGTTATTTTCATTGGGATAAAATAAATATAAAGCAGCATATCCGGCGCAATGACCGCAAGACATGCAAATATTCCGAACAATGCTCCGCTTGCACCAACTGCGTATCCGCCGGTATTACCCGTGAAAATCGACCAAAGGGTATAGCCGATTGCTGCTATGATTCCCGAAAGGAAAAATACGGTCAGGAACCTTTTTCCCCCTATCCTGCGCTCAAGCTCGGGTCCTATGAAAAATAAGAATATCATGTTCAGCAGAAGATGTTCAAAATTTGCATGCAGGAACATATGGGTTACAAGATTAACTGCGTACTTCCATTCTTGATGGAAAATGTCCTGAGGGAAAAGGGCGAAATATGAAGAATAACGATAAACACCAATAATATATTGCAGAATGAAAGATATGATAGCCATCATCAGAATTGTCAGCGAATAATTGCTTCGTATTATTGACAGGGCATTGAAGAACGATCGAAAGACCGGATTTCGATGTTTCTTCATTGTAAGACCGGGTTCATATTGCAATAATTTTCCACTTACACGGACGCGCTCTTTATAAACAGCAAGTCCCGGACAATTATGGGATTCAGGCAGACGGTGGTTGTAGCAGAAGGATTTGCCGCAGAACTTGCATGTAAACGGCATGGGGTCCCTGAAACCGCAGTAATAACATTCCTTTGACACGATATACCAAGTCCTATCTTTTTTCAGTGTCTTATATCATTCAGGGTTAATAACCTGTTTGGAAATCCTCTCTTTCACAAAAATCCCCCGGAAAAAAACATAAACTTCTATCTCTGTTCCATTCTCATAATCCCTCATCTTACGGTCATACATTTGCCTGCTGTGCTTCAGAGCATGGTTCATGAAATGTTCTTTAATTGCATTGAGGAACCTCCTTTTCTGCAAAAGGAAGTCGGATTCGTATTTTTTCACGTCTCTTACTATTTCCATGCATATTTTAGTATCTATAGGAGTTGTTCCGTCATAAGTGCAACGTATGCAACTTTTTAAATTTATGCAGGTATAAAAAGACGTATATCTGATAGGTTAACCGGGCTTTCAGGTCCTTTCCATCCTTTTAGCATGTGATAGAGTCCTGCAATGCACAATACGAGTTCAGACGATTTTAAGAGCACATTCGCTTCATGTTTTTCTACTCTTGTAATACCCCCTTCTACGATTCTGGCTTTTCTCTTGAGATAATTTGATTTCTCCACAGTCTGACTTAAATCATCAATGGGAAGCCCAAGCTTCCCAACATTGTTGAGAATCAAATAACCGATATCTTCTACGAGCCTCCTCACATTTACACCGTCCACATATATGTGCTTCCTTGATGCCATAACCCGACCAAGAGATGGTTCCTCCCTTAGCAATTTTCCAATATGGTTAAGGATGTCAATGTTTTTCCTAAGCCTGGCAATTCTTCTTTTCCCAAGTGGTTTTGCTGGTTTGTGAAGGATTCTCCCAGCAGCTACAACACCATAGCTTAAAAAAACCATGCCTGCTGCCATTCTACTTGTAGTATGGCCATTTCCTGAATATACTTTTACGCTTCCGTTGCATATTTCCTGAACTTCTTTCATGACTTCAACAATGTTCATGGCTTCCGAATCTGTTGATCTACATCCAGTTGAAAAAACAGGAAGCATATCAGTAGATACTGCCCTTAAATCAGCCATACCAATCGTATGATATCTTCCATGATATGTTGCAAGTATGCTCTTTTTTCTTCCCTCAATTCCAATTGTGTCGACGATTATTGCTTCAACTTTATTTCCGCCCAGACTTTCAATACAACGATGAATAAACTTTGATTCAAGTCTCAAAGCAGCCTCAGTAACATATCGCTGTATGAAATACCTTAAATTCCAGAACTTTTCTGAATCTCTATAACGCAGGTTTCTTCCCAGAAATCCTATTGCATCGTAGAGTTTTTCAGCAAATTCATCTTCGTTATATTCAATGCTGAACATGCCATCTGTCTGCTTTCTGAAAAGAGCCAAATGTTCATCAAACCAACCTGGTGTAGTTTCTCGGACATACTTTGAAACTTCTTTAAGCACATTGGAAAGATCGATCCAGGGAGGTAATGTGGTTTCCTCTACTTCTTCAAAGATGCTATCAGCCTCATAAAGAGATCTGAAATCCATCGAGAAGGTACCTGTTATTAATTGTTCCAGAATCTCACTTGTAAGGAACCCATCTCCTTCTTCGACTCTGATATCTTTCTTTCTGGAGCCGATGTCCTGGAAACAATAACTGTCTCTAAAAGTGATCTTCCCATGTCGAATGTATTCGATAAGCCGATCTATAGCAAGGAATTTTGCGATATCTTCATTACCATTTCCAATTACCTTGGTTAGATATGGGTTTCTTGTGAGCCTTCTTTTACTGATTTCATCGATATGCTTCCAAGAAGTCTCTCCTACAGCTAACTTGTAAAAATTTAATCCTTCATTCGTATGAAATACTACATCACCTCCTAATGCATTCTTCAGGTTTTGGATAATATTCAAAAGAAGATTGTAGCTTTCCTTATGTCTTCTTAAGAGAACCATCCTTGCTTTTATGTCCTCTGAAAGTGTTTCTGAGAGGAAATACAGCTTTGTCATATCTGGTGAGGAACTCTGAGATATCTCTTTTATTGTAGCTCTCATTGATTCGAGTGTCTTTTTTCTGAGTTCATTTTCTATTTTCTGTCTCGAAGCATTAAGTGATTGTTGAATTCTTCCTCTCCTGTGAATGATTTCTTCCAGAAAAAGATCTAAGCATTCAACCAGAAATGCTGCCTGGATCTCAAAAATGAGCCTTGCCTGTATACCCTCCTGCCGGTCAGGTGATATCGAGGAAAGAAGGCTTCTAAGCTGTCTTTCCCGTTGAAGAAGTTCAGGATAAAATAAGATTGGCTCCACCCCATAGTTTGAAAAATATGTTCTGGCTGAAATCCATCGATTATAAATTGCTTGTATATCTGTCCCGCCGTATGCTTTTAGGTCGGAGTAGGTGAATAGTGTTGATAATGAATCACGTGCCACGCTGACAGAATACTCTGAAGGCACTTTGATCCTTTTACGTGCAAACCATTCAAAAGATGACTCAATATCAGTTTGCTCAACCGCATAATAAAAAATTCTTTCTTTAATTCCTGGCTTTCCTGTACTATCCCTCTCTTTGTTCAGGTCGTCCAGTATTTGTTTTTTAACTTCAAGTGGATTTTGAATACGTCGATTTTCTATCTCTATGAACTCATTAAGTGTTATAGTTGGTTTATGCATCCCAAGATAGTGTAAAGATGTAAAGGCTGAATCCTCTTTTAGCCATTTACCAAGTACTTTTTTAAGGCCAAACAATGTTACACTTAATTCGCTGGCGAGGTTCAAAAGATCGGTACCAAAATATCCACCATTTTGTTCTTCCATTTTTCTAAGGTAGGCGAGCACATAATCACGATCTATCTTCATGATTCAGTAGAAAACAAAGGAAGACAATAAACTTGTTTAAATGGAGTGAGTTATTAAAAATTACAAAGTTGCATACTTTGCACTAATGTCGGTACAACTCCTAAAGGTGATCCATTTTTTTCATACAAGTTAGATCCGGCTGGTTCAAGGAACTGTTCTATCAATCCCTGTATCGCTTCCTCTTTGTCTTGATCCTCCATATGCCCGGCAGCCTTATCGGAAATGCCAGAAGCGGTCAATAGAGCAGCCTGTATCCCGGCAATATCGACTAATGAGGCAGGAGTTGTGGCTTGAGATGCGGCCGCTTTTAAAGACCTTGCTTCTTCAATGAATGGCGTTGCTCTACGGTTCCTTTCGAGTGCCAGGGCAACGAAACCAGCCCGCGTTTCCTCATAAGTTGTTATAAGGCTCTCACTGCTGGTTAAATGCTGGCGATGTGGTTTGTCCGGGGGCATTATGTTTTTCTCCACACATACACACATTTTCGCAAAGGATCACGCCCGTGCTCCCCCATTTGCTGGCTGCTGTTTCCTTTGCCATTTGGTAGTACAAGAATATTTTCTACATGAAGCCCCAGATTTTCAGCTATGGATGAAAGTATCATATCTACCGAGACG
>JAWOKW010000375.1:0-10392 GCA_033854095.1 Candidatus Methanoperedens sp.
ACTCATTTTATCTCACCGATCTTAATTGATCTGAATACTTGACCAACCGCAATGTTTCAATCGAAATCGTGAATGACATATCATTATTCCCCTGTCCCATGCCAGAACTTCCCTATATCATGCACCATCGCCGCCAGCACCAGATTATCATAATCCCTTCTTTCACCCATGCCCTAAACATCGTACTGTGTCTATATAAATATTTCGAATATTATCAAAGAGATTCAAAAATTCTCAAACTATTCTCAAACTAAAAAGTAAAAACAGGATTGCTGCTGGAATAGCGACCGCTCCCCATAATATACGATCGTACTGCCATGCTTTTGCACCGTCAAGCGGACCAAATGGGATCATGTTGAATGCTGCAAGGAACACATTGATAAATGCTCCTGTTCTGAGTATCATGAAGACCAGCCTCTGCTCCATCAAAAAAAATGAAGCTACTAAGAAGGAGATGGCAAGTATCAGATTTACGACCGCACCTGAAACTGAGATGTATGCGAACTCCTTTGCGCTCTGGCGAGGCTCGCTGTAGTCAAAAGGATAAAAAACCCTTTTACCCCGGATCATGACTGCGCCCGGTGCTGCGAATACGAACCCACCGTTCGTGATAACTGAAAGACCGAGCGCCAGAGCAAGTCCTAAAGGGCTTGCTTCATAATCTGCAGCATACCCATATCTCTGGGCTGTGAACTTGTGGGCAAGCTCATGCAGCAAAAAACCGGTCCCTACACCAACTGCCACTATTGCCATATATTCAGCGATTATCCTTGGATAGGTGAATGCAATTGTCAGCACTATTAACGATGCAACAAGGTGGACGATTTCCCGTATGCTGGTTCTATCCATGCACTTAAAGTATCTCCGTGAACATATAAAACCATACCATACCCTATACCATACCGCATGCGAAATTCGATATTAATTCATCGTGGATCGAGCTTTTCACGCCGTAAAGACTCTGGCGACCATCCCTGGAATAGAGCCGCTCCTCAAGCATACCTTCTTTTTTTAATCTGTTCAGTGCATATCGCACAGTACGCGGTGGAAGATAGCTTTCTGCAGCGAGTTCTTTCTGGGTCAGCAGCCCCCTGTACTCAAGCACCTTGAAAACAAGCTTTACAGACGGCGACAGCCGCTCAAGCTTTCTTGTATAAACATCCTGCACTTCCGCTGTCTCAGAATAGAGATGGTTCTCCATGTTTGGCATGTTGACGTTGTTATGCATTGAAATGGCTTAAATTTTTAGGCAAAATATGCCTGTTTATATCTTCAAAAATATGCTGTATTCTTTTAACGACTCGTATTTTGATATCTTTCAAAGACAGGTCATACATTGTATAGGCTTTAAACAAATTTTTCAAACCCCTCCGGCGGCTTTACATCTGGTTCAGTTACGCTTAGTTATTATATCTCTTTCTACATAACACCCGACATGGATATCAGGCTGTCCCGTCCATGCATCGAAGACCCAGCACGGTATATCGCAGAATGTCATATCGGGAAAAGGGTGGTCATGGAGAAATTGTGCGAGCTTTTGAGGAATATGGGAGCAAAAGAGTTAAAATGCTCTCTAAAGCTTGGCGTTGCACGTTTTGAATTGGAGGGAAGGAGCGTGATGATATACCAGAGTGGACGTGTGGACATCAGGAGAATCCAGAGCACTGATGAAGCCAGGAAGGTCATGGAACAGATTATAGATATGGTAAAAGATGCGCTCAGCGATATATC
The DNA here is from genome assembly GCA_033854095.1 of Candidatus Methanoperedens sp. Lineage (GTDB taxonomy): Archaea > Halobacteriota > Methanosarcinia > Methanosarcinales > Methanoperedenaceae > Methanoperedens. The sequence goes on from JAWOKW010000375.1 coordinate 1,732, forward strand.
CTCTTAGAGAATTCACCGATTGTATTGCTGGTACTTCTGGATAAGTCCTCTATCTTTTTTCCAAGATTCTCTTCAACACCTGTGATGTTTATCCTGATTGAACGCTCTTTTGCATCAAGTGATTCTTCAAGCTTTCGCAGCCGCATTTCAAGTAACAGTATCATCGCAGCAAGAGAACCTGCCAGAATCATTGCAGATATGACAATGACAGGGTCAGAGTCACCAAGTCGGGCGAGCCATTTATACGTCAGCACTATCGAAGCCAGTACCATAACAACAGCGAAACCGATATTTTTTGAATCCATTCGTCCACCTCTGGGTTTTTAGTAGCGATTATACTTTTGGATATATATAGATTTAGATTTAGATACGCCATTATTCTTCTATTTTTCGAATTCTTATATCGTCTGGGAAAGTCTGAAGGCTAACGGCACAAGCAGCAGCCATATTACAAACCCCACGGCAAGGCTTTTTATAAGGCCTACCCGCTGCGTGAGTAATATCACAGAAAAGATATAGGCAAACCAGGGGAGGTTCCCTATCACAAGTCCTTTTGCAAAATTCACAGCAGCCTTTTCACCCACTGCGCTTCCGAGAATGAGAAGGCTCACTATAGTAGCCGATGGTATGTTCGCTATTATGCCTCCGAGTTTTGGGTCAAGAATCTCCGCTATCCATGTTGTTCCTGCGATTACTGCTCCGCCTATCAAAAATCTGATTAAAAGTTCGTAGTACATGCATGGGATATTAGAATAAATGGTAATAAAGGCTTCAACGACAGGCGACAGTTTTGTCCGATCGGATGGAAAACAATCGAAAGCTATATTTACTCATTTTTTAATATTAAACAAAATTGCAATTCAGAGAAAACTATTTAACTCAAGATGAAGAAAATTATAATAGGGAACAAATGGGAGGAGAATTCTTGGAGATGACCGTTAAGGAAACAAAACTCAAAATGGTCATATATTACTTGGTTAAAAACCTTGGGAATCGTTTAACAAAGACTAAATTAATGAAGCTCTTATTTATTAGCGATTATATTGCAAAAGAGGGAAAAAGATTTGGGATTGATAGAACAATAACAGGAACGCAATATGTATACTATCATTATGGACCATTCTCTTTTGAAGTCTATCCAGCAATCAATGATTTGAACGGTCACGAAATATTAGAATTTGACTCAAGCGAAAATTCAAGATATGGCTCGATGTTCTCTTATGAACTTGGGACAAATCCCAGATTCAACATAAAATTAAGTGATGATGAAAAAAAGATATTAGATCTTGTCATTGATAAATATGGGTATATGCCCTTAGATACTTTGTTATCAATAGTCTATAATTCAAAACCTATGAAAAATGCCAAAATAAATGACATTATATTGGAGTAAGAGAATGAAAACGCAAGTGGATATTATTGAAATATACCAAAGACTTTTAGGGAAGATAACTAAAGCATTAGAGACCTCAAACTTTGCTTTATGTACCACTTTGTCAAGCGAGATGATAAGAATATTCGACTATATAGATTTTACTGATGGGATATTTATCGGAGAGTTTTTGGAATCTATATTTATGAATTTAAATTCAATCAACGCTGATTTTATAATAGAAGAAGATATCATAAATAATTTGAAAAATGATATAAATAATTTAATCACAGTTCTCAAGAACTCATTCCCACTTAATAACGCTAAGAAAATTGAGATATACGATTTAATTACTGATGTCAGAGCAAAAATAACCAAACTTCAGCTTGAATCTTTTAGAGGGGAAAGAAATAGGAAGGTAGGTAAAAAGATTCCAAGAATCAAATTACCTGTCACTGATGAAATAGTTGAAATCGGGTAAATTGTAATTATTTTGGAGAGATATTTTTGACTAACGAACTTCAAATTATTGTTATGCCCCATGAAATGAGATTGGAAGAATTAAAAACAAAAGGTCAGTATATCACCAGAGTAGAGTTAGAATTGCGCTTGAATCAACATTTTAATGATATTCTGGAAGCGGTCAAAGATGAACTTGATAGACGAGATGAATTCAATCTTGAATTAATTAGACAAGTAGTAAGAGAAGAGATTCAAATATCCTCCGCAAACAACAAAGAAATCTTAATACAAGATATAGAGTTTGATAAGGCAAGGGAACTTGTCGTGAATTATTTAAAAGAGAATAAAATAGCATCCCTGTCTGACCTTTCGGAAACCCTCAAAATCGACCTCTGCATGCTATGTGATATAATCGGAGAACTAAAAGAAACTGGTTTAATAAAGGAAAGGGAAGAATAAATGACAGTCTTACGCAACGTCGGTGACAGAATAGAAGGTAAAAAAATAATTTGTCAATTCAAAAAACACAGTGGACCTCATAAAGTATCTACCACAAGTGCTCATAACGCTCAGCAGATTAAAGCAGAAGGCAATCCTGCCTTTGCTGTAATTGACAGGGTTTTTGAGTGGATTGGCAAGGTTTCATAGTGCATATTTTGGGGATAAAACCTGACTTTGACCGAAAGATGATCACGGTGCCCGATAAGTCAGCCGCTTAGGACATTATTCGGACAAAGCCACATGCTACCAAAGCTATATAATCAATCCGTCATGGTTAGTATGCCATGGATTTACAAAAGATAGCAAAAGAGATCAGGGAATTTGAAGGTGTAACACGAAAGAAACCTATTGCTGAGCTTATTAACATATTCGAAAGCGTGCGTTCTGAATACGCGAACTCTGTTGTGGATTTCGGTGATGACGCTGCTGTTATTGATACTGGTTCAGATGACCAGTATATACTGTTCGCAGCGGACGGCATCTGGGGGAGGCTGATCAACGCAAGCCCATGGTGGGCAGGGTACAGTTCTGTCCTTGTTAATGTCAATGATATCGCAGCTATGGGTGGCAAACCCCTTGCTATGGTCAATGTGCTTTCATCTGATAACAAAAATGCATGCAAGGAACTTCTAAGAGGCATCAGGGACGGGATAGCCAAGTTCGGCGTTCCGATGGTTGGCGGTCATCTTCATCCAGACACACCGTATACTTCGCTTTCAGTGGCTATCATCGGTACTGTAAAAAAAGGATGTGAGATTAAAAGCAGCACAGCGCAGGTTGGGGACTCCATAATAGCTGCATATGACCTTGAAGGAAGGATAGGACCGAATTCGCCTTACAGTTTTGATTCCACGACTATGAAAGAGCCTGAAGAAGTACGTGCAAAATACAGCGTGATGCAGCGGATTGGAGAGCGAAAGCTCGTAACAGCAGGAAAGGACATCAGCAACCCGGGCCTGCTTGGAACGCTTGGGATGCTTCTTGAGACAAGTTCAAAGGGTGCATGCGTTCATCTCACAGAGATACCTGCGCCTGAAAACATTGATTTTACACAATGGCTGAAGGTTCATCCTGCAATAGGCTTTATAGTAACGTGTTCTGCTGAAAACGAATCAGAGGTGCTTTATTTTTTCAGAGGCGCTGGATATACAGCCGCAAATATAGGGAGCGTAGAAGACACGTCTAAACTTGAGATATGTGAAAAGAATGAGTGCGTAGCTGTCTTTGATTTTGAGAAAGATGTCGTGACAGGTGTGCACGGTTAAGGCAAAATTGCATACTCTGCAGCATCTTCTACAGTTGCAACCTCCCGCACCTCGATACCTATGTCGCCAACGTCGCTTTTCTGTCCAGGCGGCACAAGGAACAGAACTGCGCCGTTCTCCTTTGCAGCAAGCCCTTTTGCACGGGCTGCTCCGATTTTGCCTATCGAGTGGTCTTCTCCTATCGTGCCTGTGATATACACATCGTTCCTGAGTTTTTTGCCCTGCATTGCTGCTATCACAGCAAGAGTCATAGCCGCTCCCCCACTTCCCCCAGATAATATTAATGTCTGTCCCGTCGGCTGGGATTCGATATTGATCAGGACATCTTTATCTACCAGGCTTGTTCCTGTGATATCACGGGCGACATGCACCGCGGTCTGGGCTGAGGACTGAAGCGTCTCGTCATATACCACGTTCGCTACGTTTAGAAAGAGATTGCCGTTCCCGCTTTTCAGTATAACTTCAAGCGGGATCAAATGACCATTATCACTTTCATCCACTGCGAGGACGCCGTAGTCACTTTTAGCTACAGTTGTGAGGTTTATGATCTCTTTTTGCAGTCTTTGAATGGTTTGGTTCTCATTTTTCAATAGTTCTTCTTCTGCTGATAGATTCTTCCTGAGGTCAGCAATGCTTATTTCAAGCTGCGATATCGTTCCTTTTTGAGATTCTGAAAGGGTTGTCAGATTATTAATAAGTGTGTCCTGAAGTTTTATTTTTTCAAGACTATCATATAATAGAGCGAATGAACCAATCAATAATATGCTGATGATTATGGTCAGGATTCTTAGTGGTTTATTGTTCATTTATTATAAAATTATTTAAAGTATTTTATTGTTTCTATTAATCCCTGTTCAAGCGGAACTTTTGGTTCCCAGCCAAGTATCTTCCGCGCTTTTGTTATGTCAGGTCTGCGCTGTTTTGGGTCGTCCGCAGGTAGACATCTGAAAGCGATTTTTGATTCGCTTCCTGTAATTTTAAGAATTAACTTTGCAAACTCAAATATAGTGCATTCTTCAGTACATCCTATATTTACTGGAAGAACGTAATCAGACATCATCAATCTATATATCCCTTCGATTTCATCGTTCACATAGCAGAAACTCCTTGTCTGAGTGCCATCCCCATAAACTGTGAGGTCTTCGCTGTGCAGAGCCTGCCTGATAAAGTTTGGGACCACACGCCCATCGTTCAGACGCATCCTTGGACCGTATGTATTGAATATCCGTACTATGCGTGTGTCCAGCCCGTGGTAATGGTGGTATGCCATTGTAATAGCTTCAGCAAATCTCTTTGCTTCATCATAGACGCCCCGCGGTCCTATGGGATTCACATTACCCCAGTATTCTTCACATTGAGGGGTCACAAGCGGGTCGCCATAGACCTCTGAAGTCGAAGCTAACAGGAATCGTGCGCCTTTCTCCTTTGCAAGACCGAGCATATTATGCGTACCAAGTGCCCCGGCTTTTAAGGTCTGTATTGGAAGATTCAGATAATCCACGGGGCTGGCTGGACTGGCGAGATGGAACAGAAAATCTATTTTATCATCTAAGTAGAGCGGCTCTGTCACATTGTGATTTATATATGAAAATCTATCAGTTCTTATGTGGGCTATATTCTGCATACTGCCTGTAATCAGATTGTCAATACACAGCACTTCGTAACCTCTCGCAAGCAATAGCTCGCACAGATGTGAGCCAAGAAATCCTGCACCCCCTGTCACCAATGCCTTCATATCGACCTCAAAATTCTATGGATGATTGATCACCAATATTAAATGAATTGTGCTTTCCATGTATGATTGCATCATCTCCAACGATTGACCTCTGAAGGTTTACCTTTGATATATGAGAGCGCGTGCCTATCACGCTGTCAGAGATGATACTGCTCTCAATATACGAATCACTTTCGATCGAGACATGGGACCCAATAACTGAATTTATGATTGTAACATTCTCTCCAATAGCAACAGGCGGGATGAGCACTGAATCCTTCATCTGGTATGAATGGTCCACTTGCTCTTTCTCATCCAGAAGTACGCGGTTTGTCTCAAGCAGTGACTCAGGGTGTCCGCAGTCGTACCAGCTTGAAACTGGGAATGTTTCAAGATGATAGCCCCTGTTAACAATCTCCTGCAGCGCATCAGTAAGCTGGAATTCTCCACGTGTACGCATATCTTTTTTGAGCATTTCGTCGAGTATAGATAGAAGGACTGGTACATCCTTTATGAAATATACGCCTGCTATCCCAAGATTGGATTTTGGATGAGCAGGCTTTTCTTCAAGCCCCTTTATGTATCTGCCGTCAAGTTCCACAATACCATATTTTTGCGGGTCGCTCACTTCACGTACACCAATTGACCCTGAAGAGTTGCAATTATTTAAATAGTGCATATAGAACTCATGATAACCCGCCTTGAATATCATATCACCAAGAGCTATCATTATATCAGAATCGCCTATTGCATCCTTTGCAACATGAATAGAATGACCAAGACCAAGCTGCTCTTCCTGCTCGATATATCTGATATTGAACACATCTGAATAATTCTTATCTATATAAGATATGATCTGTTCTTTCCTGTAGCCCACCACCATTATTATCTCTTCAGGCTCGACATCCTTCATCCTGTCAAGTATGTGTCCGATTATGGGCTTGCCAGCAATATACACCATGGGCTTGGGTTTTGTGAAGGTATGGGGGAAAAGGCGCTTTCCTGCCCCTGCTGCAGGAATGATGACCTTGATTTTATTGTTCATGTTTTACCAGCAAAGTCCAATGTATTCGATATCTTTTCTTGATGTGAGCATGTGCCTCCCATCGATTACAAGCCTGTTTCTCATAACATTGAATTCTTTATTAAGCGATCTGAACTCTTCCCATTCTGTCATTATCAGGCAGGCATCAGCGTCACGCAGTGCATCCTCTGCACAGAAATGGTATTCGATATTATTGAAGAGCTTCTTCATATTCTCATTTGCCATTGGGTCGTAAGCATGAACATTCGCTTCAGCATCGATCAATTCTTTTATCACGGCTATAGACCTTGATTCCCTGACATCATCGGTATTGTTCTTGAATGCCAGCCCAAGAACTGCCACTTTTTTCCCTTTCATGTCCCCAAGCTTATCTTTCAACATCTGCACCATCCTGAGGGGCTGCTCTTCATTTACTGCGACCACTGATTTAAGCAGGATGGGATCATATCCGATATATTCAGCCTTCCCTATAAGAGCTTTTAAATCTTTGGGGAAACATGAACCCCCAAAGCCAGCGCCAGAGTTGAGAAAGTGCTGCCCTATCCTGAAATCCTTGCCAATTGCGCTCATTACTTCATAGGTATCTATACCGAGATGCTTGCAGATGTTCCCGAGCTCATTTGCAAAGGATATCTTGGTTGCAAGAAACGCATTATTTGCATATTTTATCATTTCAGCCGTGCGAATGTTCGTCTGCGTTACTTCACATTCAATACCTCTATAAAGGGAAGCCACGATATCGCCTGCTCTTTTATCCATCGAACCCACTATGATCTTATCAGGGTGCATAAAATCATATACAGCCCTGCCTTCGCGAAGGAATTCAGGGTTCATGGCGATGCCAAATTCACCTGTATGTTTACTTGCGGCATTTTCTATAATGGGCAGCACAACGTTCTCAGTGGTCTCTGGCACAACTGTGCTTTTTACGACTACGACATGATAGCTTTTTTTATTTCTTAATGATTCACCTATGCTCAAGCTTGCAGCTTTTACGATGCTAAGGTCGATGTTGCCAAGAGAATCTGATGGCGTTCCTACACAAATAAATGAAACATCGGAATTCATTACCCCAATATCATAATCAGATGTTGCGCTCAGGTTTTTCCCTGCGCGCTTTTTCAAAAGTTCGGAAAGACCTTCTTCATATATGGGAGGAACGCCGCGATTTATCTGATCTATTTTTGCCTCATCTATATCCACACATATTACTTCATGACCAATCTCAGCAAAACATGCTGCGCTGACTGTGCCAACATAGCCAGTGCCGATTATGGAAATCTTCATATTTGTTTCTGTCATCACCCAAAGAAATATAATAGTAATATAAATATTATTATTAAAATTATGATTATCCAGATGTAAGGACTATTTGTTTTTTCTTGCTTTGGGGGCTCTGGTTTCGGCGGCTCGACTTTTACGACAGGCTTTGGTTTTGGCGGCTCTACAGATTTTGGAGGTTCAGGTTTTGGCGCTTCGACCACTATTTTTTCTTCTTCTTTTACCTTTTCTTTTACCTCTCCTGATATAAATGGGCTCTCAACACCCGTTAATACTGCCATTACACGCACAGCGCCTGTCAGGGAGTTGTCCACTTTTGCACCCCAGATAATCCGTTTAGTGTTAGGGACCCTGTCCATTATCAGTTCGCCTGCGACCGCTACTTCTTCCAGTGTAAGGTCTTCGCCGCCTGCGATATGAATTAAAACGCCGTAGCTTGATGAAAGGTCTCTGACATCAAGCAATGGTGTATTGATAGCCTGTGCAACAGCTTTCTCGACCCTGTTTTCGCCTTCACTTTCTCCGATCCCTATGGATGATATGCCGCCGCGTTCCATCACTGCATGCAGGTCAGCATAGTCAAGGTTAACAAGGCTCGGCTGTGTTATCGTATCTGTTAAGTTCTTTACGAACGCTCCCACAAGTGCATTTGCTACATTAAGAGCTTCTTTTAATGGGAGGTTCCCTGCTACTTCTCTTAATTTTGAGTTATCGATTATAACCACTGAATCGCATGATTTGGCAAGCAGGTTTATCGCTTCTTTTGATTTCTCTCTTCTTAACATCTCGATTGTGAACGGAATTGTGACGCATCCGATCGTAAGTGCGCCCAGTTCCCGTGTGAGGTCAGCGACAACAGGTATTGCGCCTGTTCCTGTTCCCCCGCCAAGCCCAGCAAGCAGGAACGCAAGGTTCGTACCGTCAAGCTCATCTCTCAGTTCTGCAAGGCTCTCCTTTGTCGCCTGAGCTCCCATTTCAGGGAAGCCACCGCAACCATGTCCTTTGCACAGTTTTTCTCCCA
>JAWOKW010000376.1:0-2647 GCA_033854095.1 Candidatus Methanoperedens sp.
ACGAGATTGCTTTTGAACGCCTTAAGGCTGAAGGATTAAAACCAATAGATGGACTGCCTGAATATATTTTAATACTTGAAGAAACAAGGAAAATTTCAGTGGACTGCTTTATTTCATATCTGGGGAACAAATATTCAGTACCGTATCAATTTGCAGGCAGAGAAGCTACACTTCATATTTTAGATAACAGGTTCAGGGTTATTGTGGGTGGTGAACAGATATGTGAGCATGAAATGCTTCCAAGAAGCGGCAGAGTATCACGGATTGAAGAACATTTCCGTGGTCTGTTGAGGGATGTTTTAAAGGAAAATAAAGATGCAATGAATAAACCACGACCAATTATAAAATTCTCAGAACCTTGTGTAGAAAAACGTCCTCTTTCGGTCTACGATGCTTTCAGTGAAGGATAGATCATGAGCAATTTTACCTATGAACGACTTCATGCTAATCTGAAACAGTTGAAACTGAATACTATCGATTCTATTCTGGACAATTATCTTGAGATTGCTGGAAGAGAGGAAAAAACCACCATGGATGTGCTTGATTATCTGATAGATCAAGAAAAGCGTGTAAAGGAAGCTTCATCTCAGGAGGCGAGAATGAAACTTGCAAGGTTTCCTGTTAAAAAGAGCCTTGAGGATTTCGATTTCGACTTTCAAGTTTCAATTGATAGGGCTGTCATTTCTGACCTTGTTTCTATGAGGTTTGTACATAATGCAGAAAATGTGGTTTTTCTGGGTCCGCCTGGTGTGGGAAAGTCCCATCTTGCAATAGCTCTGGGTATTGAGGCAGTAAAAGCGGGTCTTTCGGTTTATTTTACTAATGCTGCTGGCTAAATACAGGTTGTTTATTATAGACGAGATAGGATACCTGCAATTTGATAGCGAGGGAGCTCATTGCTTCTTTCAACTTATTTCAAGACGATATGAGAAGACTTCGACTATTCTTACGTCAAATAAATCTTATGGCGAATGGGGTGAAATCTTCCATGACCCTGTTATAGCTGCGGCGGTATTGGATAGGATACTGCATCACTGTACTACTATTAACATCAAAGGAGAAAGTTACAGGCTTAAAGAGCGTAGAAAACAGGGGTTTACAATTGTGCAAAAAAAGAATTAAGTTTCGAAATAAAATTGTCAAGTTTAAGGAAAACTTTAAATGGGGGTGGGGAAATTCAGACCGCCATAATTGGGGAATTTTATACCGCCATTGACATTCAGAAAAGGGAAGTTCATTCTGGCAACCAATGACGATAAAATGAGTGATGAAGATGTATTGAAAACATACAAAGATCAGCAATCCGTTGAAAGAGGTTTTAGATTTTTAAAAGATCCGTTATTTTTTGCTCACAGTATATTCCTGAAAAACGAAAGCAGGATAATAGCACTTGTTATGATAATGGGACTTGCTCTCATGATCTATAGTATAGCTCAGAGGATGTTGAGAGAGGCTCTTCTCAGAGAGAATCAGGCAATACCAGATCAAACAGGAAAACCTACCAAAAAACCAACTATGAGACGTGTTTTCCAGGTATTCGAAGGGATCACGGTTCTTTATGAAAAAGAGATAAGGGTTATGATCATGAACTTGAATGATATGCATCGGAAAATACTCACACTTTTTGGAAACAGATATGAAAAGATATACTGTGCATAAATTATATTATTAATAAGATGTAATTGGCAAGGCGTCTATACCATATGAGTTCTACATGTTTGATAAAGATATTTTCTGAACCACAGAAGAAATATAACAAATATTCTATCGTTATTTAACGAAGTCCATGTCTGATTCAAGGAATATCTTAAAAGTGGATGCTGCTTGATGGAAATGTGCGGAAAGTGAGTACCTACGAAAAAGAAATACTTTTTTAAATCTACGAAAGCTCGACGTCATTGGTTTTAGTATTACCTGACGATTTAAATTTTAATATGCTATTTGTCAAATCGAAAGGTACACTTTTATTGTTGATTCTAATCCCACTGACTATCATGTTTGATGGCAATTTTATTGTTATTCCGGTGTTATAACCCGCAAATATCCTTAATTTGTTACTTCCCAGAGCAAAAGTGTCAAAAAATCCAGTTCTATCAAAGGATATAGTATATGGATTCGACAATCCGGTAACACTTCTGGAATAGTTTGTGTTATCAGCCCATGGATAATATTTCCCTGACGGCATGATGTTAGCAAGCTTTCTTGATATTATCTTTTCCTGCTCAGATCTGTTACCTGTTATATCTGACAGATTAATAGAAACCCTGTAACTCACATTTTGCAAAGGTAATGCATTACCATGTGTACGGAACCAGGAATAACCTTTTTCATCTAAAGTCTTGATTAAATAATAATATGGTTGCAGGTTCATATCTAATTTTGAACCATCTGAGACAGGTTCATAATAAATCCCTTCTCCATTATCTACAATTCGAACATCAAACGATGTATGCCTGGGTGTTTTAATAATATAATCCCTGAATTCTTTAAGTTTAACTGAATAAATCTGGGGATTTTCAAACCCAAATGAAAAGCCCATAAATTCATCCTTGCCCTGGTCGTATGCAATGTTCATCGCTCTCTCATAAGCCAGTAATTTTTCATCATCTCCAAAGTTGTCGTTCGCTGCTTTGAAAAAGCCAATTTC
>JAWOKW010000377.1:0-23644 GCA_033854095.1 Candidatus Methanoperedens sp.
CATGATTGAAGATATTAAAGCTAAACAGCAGGATATTGAAAGAAAATCTTTCAATGCTTTGCCTGATCTTGATAAAAAAGCGTCTGATTTGTATGAAGCAGGTAATATCGAAGATTGCTGCAAATTGCTGACAGATTTCTGTAATAATAGAACCTGCGAAATTGTTGCAGATTGGTGGAAACTTTCCGAATCACTTATAGTTAAATATAATGATGGCTGCATTACCGATAAGAAAGATATTATGCAACATGTCAGTTACCCATGTGACTGGCTTTTAAATTCCGGTTACTTTCAAGGCCCTGTCAGTTACAAAAAACCGGAATAAAATTACCAAGATGATTATATAAAAATTGCCAACAAAAAGATACAATATCTCATCCCTCCGCTCCCCTCAACATCATACCCTCTCTGACAAGTTTATAAAAGCTCGAGTTTTTTCTCTTCTCCTTCAGCAACAAATCGGATTATTAGATCCCTGTAACCTGCCTTCTGCACATTACCCGATACCAAAAGGATTAATATCAGTCTTCAGTTAGTTTTTTAAACCATACTGATATTATAGTAATCGATCAAATATCCAATGGATCCATGGGTTACAATTGAGATTTTAATTATATCAGTATTGATTGCTCTTTCTGCTTTTTTCTCAGGCTCTGAGGCTGCGCTTCTTTCTGTGAGCAAAATACGGATAAGGCACTTAGCAGATACAGGGAATGCCAACGCAAAAATCGTTATAAAATTGCTTGAGAACCCGGAACAATATCTTACAGCAATCCTTGTAGGCAATAACATCGTCAATATCACAGCCTCTATCCTTGCAGCAAATGCAGCGCTGAGTGTTTTTAAAGAAGCAGGGCTTGCGATAGCAACAGGACTGATGACATTATTTATCCTGGTTTTTGGGGAGGTCTTTCCAAAAACGCTTGCTTCAAGGCATCCAGAGGCTGTGTCGCTCAAGATAGCAAAGCCGATAAGGCTGATGATTTCTATACTTAGCCCTGTTATCTGGATTTTGACGGCTTTTGTTAACTCCCTGATTATACTCCTCGGCGGAAAAGAACGGGTAAAAGCACCATTTGTCACAGAGGAATTGATCAATATGCTTCTGAAGGTCGGGGAAAAGGAAGGCACTATTGAAAAACACGAACGTGAAATCATTCATAATGTCTTTGAATTCTCGGATGAAAAAGCAGTGGGTGTGATGACACCAAAGGAAAAGATGATATGCATAGAAGAATCAGAGTTTCTTGACACAGCGCTTGCATTGATAAATGAGTCGGGTCACTCAAGAATACCTGTTTACAGGGTCAATTTTGATAATATCATCGGCATGATATATGCAAAAGATTTGTTGAAGTTTAGAGATACGGAACTGAACAAAACAAAGGTATTCCAGATCCTGCGCCCAATACTTATTGTGAAAGCGGGAAGAAAAATCGCCTCAATGCTAAAAGAACTCCAGCAAAAGAAGATGAATATTTCCGTGGTCGTGGATGATAATATGAAGGTCATCGGACTTGTTTCTATAGAGGATATCTTAGAGGAACTGGTAGGAGAGATATTTGATGAGTATGATATTGAGACATAAAAATAAATATGCTGAGGGTATATGAAAATAATCTCTGTCATCGGATATAAGAAATCAGGGAAAACAACTCTGGTTGAGCTGCTGGTAAAAGCTCTCAAGAACCATGGCAGCGTGGGAACTGTAAAACATCTGCATGGACATACCATAAATACGAACGGCACAGATACATGGAAGCATGCTCAGGCTGGCGCTGATGTTATCATCGGTGTAACCCAAAGTGAACTTGTGAAATTCTCACACAGCTGTGACCTTATGACGGCTCTGGATGAGCTTGCGGATGCTGGGGTGGATTTTGGGATTGTCGAGGGCTTTAAGGAAAGTACGCTTCCCAAAATAGCACTTGGAGCTGTTGAAGCACCCAATATCGTTAAGAGGCTTGAGACCCCAGAAAATGCTGATATTGAGGAAATAGTCAACATTCTCCTTGCCCAGCCTGAGTATCATACACTTGGCTCGCTGCTTCACATGCTCAGAAAGTCAGAAGATATAGAAAGAACAGGCGCGATCGGGACTTTTACAGGAATCGTCAGGGCTCAAACTGGCGACACACGCACAGAGTTCCTTGAATTTGAAGAGTACAGCGTATTTGCAAAGAAAAAAATAGATGAACTCTGTGCTGAACTCAGACAGAAAGAAGGCATCATAGATGTGCTCATTCATCATAAGACAGGCATCATCCATGCAGGTGAAGACATAGTGTACATCGCTGTTGCAGCAGGTCACAGGGAACAGCTTTTTGCTGTGCTCAGGGAAGCTATTGAACGTTTGAAGTTAGAAGTTCCGATCTGGAAAAAGGAACACACGCTGAGAGGTGAATGGTGGGTGCATGATGCTTGATGCATGATGCTTGATGCATGATGCTCCCCACCATTAGCGGTATCTGTGGTAGATGCTTTAAAATTTAGCCTCCACGGTCTGCTGAACAGGCTCAAAGGCTGGCTCAGTCTCCATCATCAACTCTATTTCAGGAAGTATATCCACATAGTTCACCAGCTCATAGAATATTTCATGCCTTGGGCTGACGATTATCACATGCGCTGGCGGGTGGATCTTCCGAAGCCTTCCGATAGCAACACTTGCTTCATCGACAAGAGGCACGATAGATGCTGCTTCACAACAGGTTCTCAATGGGCTCCTCATGACGTGAATCAGAATGTTATCTGCAAAAGCAGGTTCAAGTCTTCTTGCCTTATCTGCAAAAGTCAGATGCGCATACCGAACTAAGTCGCATAGAGCAGTCTTGACCTTTGAGATATCATCCGCTCTCACTACAGCTAATGAATTCATATTGTTTTCCCCCTGTTTTTTAAACAAATCCATTTTTATCACTCTGTATGTTTTAGTATCATTGTTATATATACTGTTACTACCACGGTACTACTGACATAATACCCACTAATATTTTAAATCAATCGCACGGTTTATATCATGCGAGCATCGTATAACCGCCTGATGAATGAAGATCATCTATACTATTTCCCCAAGAAAACATACTATCCAAATCAACAAGAAGCTATGGATGCTATCCATGCGGCTCTGATTAAAAAACAGGTCGTCCTGTTTGAAGCAGCCTGCGGGACCGGGAAAACCCTGAGTGCGCTCATCCCTGCCCTTCATGTCGCAAAGCATGAGAAAAAAACAGTGGTGATAGCCACTAACGTGCATCAGCAAATGGCACAGTTCATCGAAGAGGCAAAAGAGATACATAAAAAGAGCCATATCAAGGTCATAGTCCTTAAAGGTAAAATGCTCATGTGTCCGAAGCCGAATATGGACTATGATACATGTAGCCTGCTCAGGGATAATACCTACAAATTGATCGAACAGGAAAAAGATACTGTGCAGTTGAAAAACGAAATAAAATCCGTTAAAGATAAACAAAAAAGAACAAAAGATACGGCTCTGATAGAACTCCAGCGGGAACTGAGCAGAGAATCTGATAAATATGAGCGGCAGCTTTCTGAACTCAAAAAGAACTCATGTGATAAGCTTCTTGGGATACTCAAAACAGATAACGATGACTTCCGCGCATGGCTATTTTCAGGTGTGCGCACACCTGAGGAGGTTGCTGAGTGGGCATTTTCGAATAACACCTGCGGCTATGAACTGCTTAAAAGGTTCCTGAAGGAAGCTGACCTTCTGATATGCAACTATCATCACTTTCTTGACGCAGATATACGCACTAACGTGCTGGGATGGATGGATAAAAGTTTGAATGACATAATAATGATCTTTGATGAAGCACACAATATTGAATCAGCCGCGCGCTCACATTCTTCAATGACGCTCACTGAACTTACAATAAACAGGGCGCTTGATGAGGTTAAAGGGGATGGCGTACAGGATGCCCAGACATTTTTAAGCGTTCTTCTCGATACCCTTATATCAACGTATAATGCGAAGTTCAAATTCGGTGAACGTGAAAGGGTAGGGAACGAGTGGTACGACCTCAGAATAGCAGACCCGCAGGAGCGCATTGATATGTTCAGGCTCAAGTTTTTAAAGGCGTTAGACAGCGCAGGGATTAAAAAACCAGAGGAAACAATAGAGCATATCCGGGGTGTGGGTTTAAGAATCGATGAACTCTATGAGCGGCAGTTCACAGAAGGGAAAAGCCCGATCAAAAAAATATGCAGCAGCCTGATAGCGGCTGAGTTCCTTTCAAATTACATGAAATTCTCAAACGACAGGAACTATTATCCTATCCTGAGCGTCAGACGGCATAACAATGATATCCACGGCAGGCTTGAACTCTTCACATGCATCCCGAAAAACGTCACTGCGCCTTTATTCAATTCAGTTCATGCTGCTGTGCTCATGTCAGCGACACTTGCGCCTTTTGAAACGGTCAAAACAACGCTTGGCATCACATGCGAGACCTGTGAGCTTACGTTTGGCCTATCGTTCCCGAAAGAAAAACGCCTGACGATCGCAGTGTCAGCCCCTCCTCTTTTTGCAAAGGACAGGGATAACCCGCAGACAAGGGACATCATCACAAAGGTTCTGAATGACATAGTAGAGCAATCTGATGGGAACGTGATTATCTTTTTCCCGAGCTTCAATGAAGCAAACCAGTACAAAAACAGGCTTAAATGCAATGTCCCTGTTTTCCTTGATGAAGTTGGCATTTCTGCGCAGGGAATTCGGGATGAGTTCTTCAAACTGGGAGAAGCAGGCAGGAAGGCTGTGCTTATCTCTTATATGTGGGGAACTCTTACAGAAGGAGTGGACTATAAGGACGGAAGAGGCAGAACTGTTGTCATCGTTGGCGTTGGCTACCCTGCACTCTCAGACAGGACGCGAGCTGTTGAAGCAGCATACGAGGCAGAGTTCGGGCACGGCTGGGATTATGCCATCGAAATTCCAACGATTAGAAAAGTAAGGCAGGCGCTTGGAAGGGTGGTTCGCTCTCCGCTTGACTACGGCGCAAGGATACTGCTTGATGGGAGGTACACATCCACATCTACTAAACGCCTTGGGAAGTATTCTGTATTCAATATTTTTCCAGAAAAGGAGCGCGCTGAGATAATCGATGTTGCGCCTGAGCGTGTCAGGTATTCGCTCATGAATTTTTTTAATGATGTAAAGAAATCTACAGCCACACAACAACAGCATCGTCAGGTCTGTAGTTCGGATTGACGCCAGAATCAGCTATCTCTGTCTTATACCCTGCCTTATACATCAAAAGCCCAAGATATGCTATCATTGCGCCGTTGTCTCCCATAAATCGTTTCTCTGGCACATAGAATCCGATACTCCTGTCCTCACACATGATACGGAGCATCTCCCTGAGCCTTGTATTCGCTCCGACGCCGCCTGCTAAAAGCACTTCTGTTTTTTCTGTATGTGCCACAGCCCGCTCAGTCACTTCAACGAGCATCGCAAACGCAGTTTCCTGAAAAGAATGGCACACGTCAGGCAGTGCTGAATTTTTCAAGGCTTCCTGCGCAGCGGTCGTAAGTCCTGAGAAAGAGAAATCCATGCCTTTGACAGTATATGGCAGGGGGATATAGCGTTTCGCCTTTTTAGCAAGTTCCTCCACTTTTGGACCTCCAGGATGCTGCAAGCCCACGAACCTTGCGAACTTATCAAGAGCGTTCCCGATCCCGATGTCAAGGGTCTCGCCAAAAACTCTGTAATGCCCTTTCCTGTATGCCAGAACCTGTGAATTCGCCCCGCTGACATACAGCGTTACGGGGTCTTTTGCCTGTGTTTTCCATCTGCCGACTTCAATGTGGGCTACACAGTGATTGACGCCGATAAGAGGGATGTCAAGCGATAATGCAACCGCCCTGGCTGCTGTTGCTACTGTGCGAAGGCACGGTCCAAGCCCAGGTCCCTGTGAAAAAGCCACCGCGTTTATATTCCTTCCACCTTTTTTCAGGGTTTCCCTGACCACATCGCTGACATGATTCGCATGATGCTGCGCAGCCTCACGCGGATGTATCCCTCCTGTGGCTGGCGTGTACGTGGCTGTTGTCTCTGCTATTACATCGTTCTCATCTACAATAGCCGCGCTCAGATTCCATGCGGTTCCTTCAAGACCGAGTATCAAAGTCATTACATTTTGTATGGTCTGCATATAAATTAACTTATAGGACTGATTCACACGAGGTCGGCACCATAGCGTCAAGATTCTCTTTAATTTTATAAATAATAATTAATAAATAGCTTCCACATTTGCTTCTAACCTAAAATGGATTGACAGCCATAACCCTGTGATTTACTGGTACATCCTCAGAATAGATAAGTGAAAAAGCGGGAGCATGATGCATGGAGCGATAAATATGTGCTGTCCATTCCAAAACAACTTGGCATCCCAATAATCGGAAGGGGAACGCGCCGCATCTGCAAAATAACTGTCTGTTAAAAAGATCGTCCAGAACACGGATCTAAAAACAGGCGACGGCGTGAGTATATCACTTGAGTTTGCGAATCCATTTAATAAAACTATACCTGTAACAAATGTGCTGTTCAAGAATCGTGCACCAGCACACTTATGACGCCTCGACCGCTGTCCTGCGCCGAAGTTCGGACAAAGCCTGCTGCTTCTGTTTCAAAGGCGGCAACGAGTTTGAGAGGCGTCATGTTTCTATGAAAAGGGATATATACAGAGGAAACCAACTTCGGTTCAGAGATAAAATGAGAATAATTTGTACTGAGAGGGCGTAATGGAAAATACAGTTGAGGTCTTACATATCTCAAAATCATTTAACGGGCAGCCCGTAGTTAAGGATGTATCTTTTGACATCGCTCGCGGCGAGGTGTTCGGCATCATAGGACCGAACGGAGCGGGGAAAACTACGATTATTCGCATGCTCCTTGATATAATAAAGCCTGATTCAGGTGAAATAAAAATCCTCGATAGCCCGCTTTCTGAAGGAATAAAAGACAGAATAGGATATCTTCCTGAAGAACGCGGCTTATACCGCAGGCTGACGGTCATGGAATCTCTCATGTATCTTGGCGCGCTCAAGAACAGGCAAAGCAAAGAGAGGATACTGGAACTCCTTGATAAAATGGGGATGGCGCAGCATAAGGATAAGAAAATCTCAGAGCTCAGCAAGGGGATGCAGCAGAAAATCCAGATCATTGCAGCCACTCTCCACGACCCTGATATTATAATCCTTGATGAGCCTTTCTCAGGGCTTGACCCTGTGAACACGAAGCTTGTTAAAGACCTGATACTTGAATTCGGCAGGGAAGGGAAAACCATACTCATCAGCACACATATGATGGAACAGGTTGAGCGCATGTGCAACAGGATATTCATGATACATAAAGGATGCTCAGTGCTGTACGGCAGCGTGAATGAGATTAAATCAGGGTACGGGAAAAACACTATTTTGCTTGAGTTCGATGGTGAACTTAAAAACATAAAAGGTGTAAAGAAAGTCAATTATTCAGGCAAGTATGCTGAGCTTGTCCTTGATAGGGGCACTGATGCGCAGGACGTGTTAAAAACCATAGTAAATGAGGTCAGGGTAAATAAATTTGAGATTTCTGCACCCTCGCTTGATGAAATATTCATAGAAGTAGTTGAGAAGCCATGAAATGCCAGCGATGCGGCAAAAGCGCGGTCATATTCCAGAAATACTCAAACGCTCACCTGTGTAAGGCACATTTTATCCAGGATGTGGAGAGAAAGATAAAGCGCGATATCAGAAAGTTCAAAATGGTAGAAAAAGGGGACAGGATAGCAGTCGCGCTAAGCGGTGGAAAGGACAGCACTGCTCTTCTCTATATCCTGCATAAGATATTTGGAAATAGAGAAGACATTGAACTCATGGCGGTCACAATCGATGAAGGTATCAGGGGTTATCGTGAACACACACTTAAACTCGCATCAAATCTTACGGCTGAACTCGGGATCAAGCATATCACATCATCATTCGCTGATGGGTTTGGCATCACGCTCGATGATCTCATTAAGAAAAAAGAACATGCTCCGTGCACATTGTGTGGAGTGCTTAGAAAAAATCTTCTGAACAAAGCTGCACGTGAGGTCGGGGCAGACAAACTCGCTGTGGGTCATAATCTTGATGATGAAGCCCAGACTATTTTGATGAACTATCTTCGAGGGGATGTGGAAAGATTGAGAAGAACAACAGGGACAGTACAGCCTGGAATGATACTGCGAATAAAACCACTTCGCAGCATACCTGAAAAAGAAGTAGCATTATACGGGTTCTTAAATGCTCTGCCTGTGAGCACGGATGAATGTCCTTATGCTGGCAAGGCGCTCAGGAACGAAATCCGCGAGATGATAAACAACTATGAAGTAAAACATCCAGGCACAAAGTACTCTTTACTTGGCGGGTTTGACTCAATATCTTCAGCGTTGCGTACTCCGTGTACAAAGCCCACGCAGTGCAAAAGCTGCGGCGAACCCAGCAGTGGAACCCTGTGTAAATCGTGCAGGCTACTATACAATATCTCCGAAGGGTATCGATGAAAGTTATTTCGGAGATGCTGACAGTACCATAAGTAATATATACTAATAAAAAGACTATTTATTACAAGGACGGGTGTAACCAATAAAAAACGGTTAGTGGGCGGTATCCCCGGGTAAGGTGAACATGATTTGAGCGACTTGAATCAACTTGTTGTATTTACGCTTGATGAGCAGCGATATGCTTTGCCTCTGCATGATGTAGAACGGATTGTTCGTGCTGTTGAAATAACTCGGCTGCCAAAAGCGCCTGAAACCGTGCTGGGTGTAATCAATGTGCAGGGAGAGATAGTCCCTGTTGTGAATATCCGCAGCCACATTGGCTTACCAGGGAAAGAGATGAGCCTGAACGACCAGTTGATAATAGCACATACAGCAAAACAAAGTGTTGTTCTGTTAGCTGATGCAGTTGATGGTGTTGTAGAAGTGCTCCAGTCCCAGAAGGTTCTCCCGTGTACTGAGTGCGTTAAGGGCATTGTAAAACTGGATGACCGCGTGCTCCTCATTCTTGACCTTGATTCGATTCTTGAAAAGGTAACATGGGAAGCGTAGAAAATGGCATCATCACTTTCATATCTCAGTGAATTCGTCTGTACCCGAATGGGACTATATTTCCCAAAAGAGCGTTTCTGCGACCTTGAAAGAGGAATTAACTCTGCTTGCACTGAATTTGGATTCAAGGATGCAGAATCTTGCATCCAGTGGCTCGTCTCTTCAAAACTGACAAAGGAGCAGATAGAGATTTTAGCAAGTTATCTCACTGTGGGTGAAACATATTTTTTCAGGGAGAGAAAAAGTTTCGAGGCTCTTCGAAAATATATACTTCCCGAATTGCTTTGCTCCCGTCAGGGAAAAAATCTGCGCATCTGGAGCGCTGGCTGCTCGACAGGTGAGGAAGCATATTCTATCGCGATACTGCTCAGTGAAACGATTCCTGCGCTGGCAGACTGGAACATCACACTCCTTGCTACAGACATTAATCCGCGTTTCCTTCAGAAAGCGATAGCAGGTATTTACAGTGAAAGGTCGTTCCGTGACACTGAGGCATGGGTCAAAGAGCGATATTTCAGGAAAACAAGAAAAGGACAATTCGAGATTATAGAGCCTTTAAAGAAGATGGTGACGTTCTCTTATCATAACCTTGCAGAAGATGCCTATCCATCGCTTCTGAACAATACCAATGCCATGGATATTATCTTTTGCCGCAATGTGCTGATGTATTTTTCACAGGAGCGCATAAAAAAAGTAGTCCAGAATCTTTATCTCTGCCTTGTGGAAGGAGGATGGCTTATCGTTAGCCCTGTTGAAACATCATCTGTCCTTTTTTCACAGTTTGCTGTTACCAATTTCCCTGCAGTGACATTTTATAAAAAAGACAGCAGCAAAGAGGTACTTATTCCGAAAGAGCTGCAACAGGAGAAAAGAGCAGTGCAGCCTGCTTTCAAAAAAGAACGCAGGAAAATCAGAGAAATAAAGAAGCGTGAACCATCTGATGGCTATGAGGGAGCCTTAGCGCTATATGAGCAGGGCAGGTATGCGCAGGTAATCGAAGCAGCCGTTAAACTGGCATCGCATGATGGTACGAAAACCCTCGCTCTTTTAGCGCGGGCTTATGCAAACCATGGGGAAATAGTTGAGGCGCAGAAATGGTGTGAAAAAGCCATCGCATCTGATAGGTTAAATCCATGCAGCCATTATCTCCATGCCATGATATTACAGGAGCAGGGGCAGGTCGAAAAGGCTGTAAGGTCGCTTGAGCAGGCGCTCTATCTTGACCAGGATTTTGTGCTTGCACATTTTGTTCTCGGGAACCTGAAGAGACAGTTGGGGAAATCAAGGGAATCTGAGAAGCATTTTAATAACGCCCTTATGCTTTTGAGAAAATTCAGGCAGGATGAGATTATCCCTGAATCCGAAGGAATAACTGCTGGCAGGCTCTCTGAAATCATCATTTCTCTGAGAGAAAGGGGGAATTTACATGAATGAGGATGAAAAGAGAAAGCTCCTCAGAGCAAGAGCCGTTGCACTTGCAAAGCCTCAGGCAACGAAAGAAGCATACGATAAGTATATCGAAATCGTGGAGTTTCAATTAGCACATGAAAAATACGGCCTCGAGGCTGGTTTTGTTCGTGAGGTTTATCCTTTGAAAGAACTCACGCCCCTTCCGTGTACGCCAGTGTTCGTTCTCGGCGTCATCAATGTGCGGGGGCAGATTATCTCAGTTATGGACATAAGAAAATTTTTTGACCTTCCCGAAACGGGTCTGACAGACTCAAACCGCGTCATCATCATCCACTCTCAATCCATGGAATTCGGGATTCTTGCAGATGCTGTTCTTGGTATGAGCTCAGTTCCCCTGAATGAGGTACAACCTCAGCTTCCGACCCTGACAGACATCCGCGCTGCGTATTTAAAAGGAGTGACAAAAGAACGCACAGTCGTGCTGGACGCCGACAGACTCCTGTCTGATAAGAGTATCATCGTGAACGAAGAAGTGGAGGGAACAGAATTATGAATTTTAAAAGACTGGAAGAATTATCCCCTCAAACCATTCTGGCAGTGCTATTCCTCATCTCGTTCTGTTCTTTCCTGATAGTTGAGCTGTTCCCTGCCCTGTTTTACAGGACGATAGACACATCGTCATACATTGTCTTTCACAATGTTGCGGAATTTTTTAGTATCATAGTCTCATTTTCCATCTTTGGTGCGGGATGGTATACGTATGACCGTTCAAGGGACAGGCATATACTTTTTTTAAGTGCTGCTTTCCTTGGCATCGGGCTTTTGGACTTTATGCACACGCTGAGCTATGCTGGCATGCCTGCTTTTATAACGCCAAATTCTGCAAATAAATCCACTCAGTTCTGGATAGCAGCCAGAATGTTCACAGCGATTGCATTTCTTATCAGTGCATTTATACAGCCAGATAGCCAGAGCCGATGGCTGACAAAGCTGAATCTATTGATTGGCGTCTTTGCCATTACAGGGCTTGTCTTTGTCGGGATTATTTTCTATCCCACGTACATGCCTGCAACGTTCATAGAAAATTCAGGGCTTACACCATTCAAGGTATATGCAGAATATCAGATCATATTCCTCTTCTTTATCTCATTCGCTCTGTACTGGAAACGCTTTGTAAGAACCGGGAACAGGCTGCTTATCTTCTATCTTTCTGCTTTCATTTTCTGCATTTTCAGTGAGCTGGCTTTTGCAGTATATAATAGCGTTTTTGACACATACAATGTGCTTGGGCATATCTATAAAGTGGCTGCATTTGTCCTGATATATGGCGGCATTTTTATTACATCTGTAAAACGCCCATATTCAATGCTTCAGCAGGAGACCGCAGAGCGCAGGCATGCTGAAGAGGTGCAGCTTGAATCCATCAGGCGGTGGCAGATAACTTTTGATGCAATGAATGACGCTGTTTGTCTGCTGGATAAAGAACATAATATCGTGAGCTGCAATAAATCCATGGAGAACCTGCTCGGAAGGAGTTCAGGCGATATTCTCGGTCACAAATGTTATGAACTGGTGCACGGTACATCAGCGCCAATCAGTGAGTGTCCTGTTAAGCGCGTGTTGAGGAGCAGGTACAGAGAAGTTTCAATTTTACCTGTGAACGGGCGATGGTATAGTGTTTCTGCTGATCCAATGCTTGAGAATGACGGCGCTCTTATAGGTGCTGTCCATATAATGACAGATATCACAGAGCGCAAGCATGTTGAGGAGTCACTCACTCATCTTGCATCTTTGATTGAGTCTTCAGATGATGCGATAATTGGCAAAACGCTTGACGGCGGCATTGTAAGCTGGAACAAGGGGGCAGAAAAACTCTACGGCTATTCTGCTGAAGAGGTAAAAAGCAGGAATGTTTCTATTCTGGTACCTCAGAACCGCCCAAATGAGGTACCAGAAATCTTTGAAAGAATTAAGCGAGGAGAGCGTGTTGAGCATTATGAAACAGTGCGCCTCAGGAAAGATGGTAAGCATGTATCGATTTCTCTTACAGTATCCCCAATCAAGGATGCGAACGGCAAGATAACAGGCATTTCGACGATTGCCCGCGATGTGACAGAGCGCAGGAAGACAGAAGAAGCGATGGCACGGTTGACATCCATACTTGAGGCGACGCCGGACTTTGTTTATACTGCTGATCCTGACGGGCGCGTGCTCTATTATAATAAAGGAGCAAGGATGCTCAGGGGTATTGGCGAGAAGGAAGACATCTCAAATATACAGGTGCAGGACAACTACCCTGAATGGGCAAATGTGCTGATTCGAAATGAAGGCATCCCAGCCGCCATACGTGACGGGCTCTGGAGAGGAGAGACAGCTTTGGTTGGAAAAGATGGAAACGAGATTCCTGTGTCTCAGTTGATCATAGCACATAAATCACCTGATGGGAAACTTGAGTATATTTCCACTTTCGCCCGTGATATAACTGAGAGCAAACGTGCTGAAAAGCAACTGCGTGCATCATCATTATATGCTCGAAGCCTAATCGAAGCCAGCCTTGACCCTCTTGTCACTATCAGTAAAGACGGCAGGATAATGGATGTGAACAAAGCCACTGAGCTTGTTACTGGCGTCCCACGTGAGCGCCTCACAGGAAGTGATTTCTCTGACTATTTCACCGAGCCTGAAAAAGCCAGAATGGGATACCAGCAGGTGTTCTCACAGGGTTTTGTTAAGGATTACCCGCTTGCCATTCACCATATATCAGGTAAAATCACTGAGGTTTTCTACAACGCCGCTGTGTACAGGAACGAAGCCGGGGAAGTGCAGGGCGTGTTTGCGGCAGCACGTGACATTACTGAGAGCAAACGTGCTGAAAAGCAATTGCGCGCATCATCATTATATGCTCGAAGCCTAATCGAAGCCAGCCTTGACCCTCTTGTCACTATAAATAAAGAGGGTAAAATAACGGATGTGAACAAAGCCACAGAGCTTGTTACAGGAGTTTCACGAGAGCGCCTCACAGGAAGCGATTTCTCTGACTACTTCACTGAGCCTGAGAAAGCCAGAGAAGGATACCAGCAGGTGTTCTTCCAGGGTTTTGTTAAGGATTATCCACTGGCTATCCGCCATGCATCAGGTAAAATTATTGATGTGTTATATAATGCCGCTGTATACAGGAACGAAGCTGGGGAAGTGCAGGGTGTGTTTGCGGCGGCTCGAGATGTGACAGAGCGCAGAAAGATGGAAGGAAAGCTGAAAGAACAGGCGCACCAGGTGACAGAGGCTGTGAACATCCTGGCTCAGTCTGCAAGCGATATCTTTACAGCAACAAAAGATTTAGCTTCTGTTGCAGAAGAAACAGCAACTGCTGTGAGCCAGATAAGCGCGACTGCTGAAGAAGTAAAACAAACTACGCAGCTTTCCAATGAAAAAGCCAAAAATGTATCTGAAAGTTCGCAAAAAGCGTCTTTAGTAGCGCAGCAGGGTCATGCTGCTGTGGCACAGAACGTAGAAGGTATAAACAGGATAAGACAGCAGATGGAGTTAGTCGCAGAAAGCATTGTAAAACTCAATGAGCAGAATAAAGCCATAGGTGACATTATAACAACTGTCAATGACCTTGCAGAGCAGTCAAATCTCCTTGCTGTAAATGCAGCAATCGAGGCTGCAAAAGCAGGCGAGCATGGAAGAGGGTTCGCTGTGGTGGCGCAGGAGATAAGAAGTCTTGCCGAGCAGTCAAAGCAGGCAACAGTTCAGGTGCGGGCGATATTGAGCGATACGCAGAAAGCCACAGGCGCAGCAGTGATGGCAGCAGAACAGGTGAGCAAGTCAGTAGATGAAGGTGTGAAGAAAACAACTGAGGCTGGCGAATCCATAAGAATGCTTGCTGACAGTGTTGCTGTGGCTGCGCAGACTTCGACCCAGATAGCTGCGTCAAGCCAGGAGCAATTGGCTGGAGTGAACCAGATAGCTCAGGCAATGGAAAGCATTAAACAGGCGACCCAGCAGAACGTTGCAGGAATAAAGCAGGCAGAGAAAGTAGCACAGAGTCTTAATGAACTTGGGCAGAAACTGAAAGCAATGGTAGGTGTAGCATGAATATAAGTAAGAAAATCATAGGTGGATATGCGCTTGTGCTGATACTGCTCATAATTGCAGTATCAGCAGGTTATTATGCGCTCGCTCTTGTGAAGGATAAATACAGCGGATTTATTGATGTGGACGAGAAATTGATCGATGATACCAACAGTCTTCGATTTTTAGTGGAACAGGAAATTTCTGATTACCGCGGCTTTATACTCTATCCAGATGAACAAAATAATTACTTAAGTTCCCTGCAAGACCACTACCGCCAGTTCGATGACATCATTCAAAGAATACGAAATTCCATTTCATCAGGAAATGTATCTGCCCTTTCTGTGGAGAACATCGCTGCCCTTCAAACTAAATATAAACAGGCACAGGAGAAGGTTATCACGATGGCGCAGCAGGGGAATCGCACCGAAGCTATCGCACTGAGCTCAAGTGAGGTCACTCCCCTGAGGGTGGAATTAATAAACACGCTCGAGCAATTCCAGCAGATACAAATGAATTTAGAGGCGCAGCAGCGTGCAGATGTCGATGCCACTGCGAAAAACCTCTCTCTTGTGATGGCATTTATTTCAATAGCAGCTCTTATTTGCGGCACAACAATCGGGCTTTACATTACACGCTCTACTACCTATAAACTGCGTGACGCTGTTTCACGGCTTTCTTCCTCTTCTGCTGAGATCTTAGCCACGACAACGCAGTTAGCATCCAGCGCATCAGAGACTGCAACTGCTGTAAGCGAGACAAGTGCTACGGCTGAAGAATTAAAACAAACTGCACAGCTTTCAAGCGAAAAAGCAAGTAATGTATCTGAAAGTGCCCAGAAAGCATCCCGTATAGCGCAGCAGGGTCACACGGCTGTGACACAGAACGTAGAAGGTATAAACAGAATCAAAGGACAGATGGAACTGGTGGGTGAAAGCATTGTAAAGCTCAATGAGCAGAATAAAGCCATAGGCGACATTATCACGACTGTTAACGACCTTGCAGAGCAGTCAAACCTTCTTGCTGTGAATGCAGCAATCGAGGCTGCAAAAGCAGGCGAGCATGGAAAAGGGTTCGCGGTTGTGGCGCAGGAGGTAAAAAGCCTCGCAGAGCAGTCAAAGCATGCCACAGTTCAGGTGCGGGCTATATTGAGCGATACACAGAAAGCCACAGGAGCAGCAGTGATGGCAGCAGAACAGGTGAGTAAATCAGTGGATGCCGGTGTGAAACAGGCAGATGAAGTAGGCGAGTCCATAAAGCAGCTTGCTGACAGCGCTTCCGATGCTGCACAGGCTTCTACTCAGATAGCAGCATCAAGCCGCGAACAGCTTGCTGGAGTGAACCAGATAGCTCAGGCAATGGAAAATATCAAACAGGCGACCCAGCAGAACGTGGCAGGGACTGACCAGGCAGAGAAAGCAGCACAGAACTTAAGAGAGCTTGGAGAAAATCTGAAATCAATGGTAGAGTAGCAGGATAAGGAGAATGTATGGACAAGAAAGAAGAGGAGTTCCTTAAAAAACTTCTCTCGATGTTCAAAATAGAAGCAAAAGAACATATCAGTGCAATAACCTCTGGTCTCATCACACTTGAGAAAGCAGACGCACAGAAGCGGACAGAGCTGATCGAGACCATCTTCAGGGAAGCGCACAGCTTAAAAGGTGCAGCCCGCTCTGTGAACTTAAAAGATATAGAATCGCTCTGCCAGTCTATGGAGAATGTGTTCGCTGCATTAAAACGCAAAGAGTTTGCTGCTTCGCATGGGATGTTCGATGTACTGCATCAGGCAGTCGATTGCGTTGACAAACTCGTATCCGAGGATAAGGAAATTACAGCTACTGGAAGATCCAAAGTCAAAGAACACATCCAGCAGCTTGAAAGTATCCTTAAGGGTGGAGAAAAAAATTTAGAGAAAATAGAAATAAAGCCTGCTGAGGAGCAGCCAAAGAAGGCAGAAACAAAGCCGCTTCCAGCAGAAACCGTCAGAATCTCCAAGGCAAAGCTTGACTCGGTCCTGCTTCAGGCTGAAGAGATGATCTCTGTAAAACTTGCATCAGGTCAGCGCGCAGCAGAACTGCGTGAGCTTTGTGCATCCTTTGCATTATGGAAAAAAGAGTGGGCAAAGCTTAATCCTGAGTCACGCAGCAAGCTGCTTGAGTTCCTTGAATGGAACCAGGCTTATATCAATTCGCTTGAAGGCAGGCTGACATTGATTGCAAAATCGGCTGAGTATGACAGCAGGCAGTTCGGGGGAATGGTGTACGACCTGCTCGATGACATGAAAAAAACGCTTTTGCTCCCGTTTCAAACGCTCCTTGAAATATTCCCAACGTTCGTGCGCCAACTTTCTCATGATCAGGGTAAAGATGTGGAACTTGTGATGCAGGGTGAAGAGATCGAGATCGACAGGCGCATCCTTGAGGAGATGAAGGATCCTCTCATCCATTTAGTGAGGAACTGCATAGACCATGGTATTGAGATACCTGATGGGCGCAGGCTTAAGAAAAAGCCTCAGCAAGGCACACTGAGGCTTGCTATTTCAGCCAGGAATGGAAGCAAAATCGAGATTCTGGTCTCAGATGACGGCGCAGGGATCAATTCTTCAAAAGTGAAGGCTGCTGCTGTAAAGCGCGGCATCATATCAGCAGAAGCTGCTGAAAAACTCAGCGAGCAGCAGGCGCTTTCCCTCATCTTCCTCTCAGGCGTCTCTACAAGCCAGATCATCACTGAGGTCTCAGGCAGGGGGTTAGGTCTGGCTATTGTTCGTGAAAAGGTAGAAAAACTCAACGGCAGCGTATTTTTTGAAACAAAGTTAGATGCAGGGACAACATTCAGGATTATCGTTCCTCTTACTCTTGCCACGTTTCGGGGGCTTCTGGTGCGTGCAGGTGAGCATATGTTCGTTCTTCCTGTCACAAATGTAGAGAGAGTGGTGAGGATTGAAAAAGATGAAATCAAAACCGTGGAAAATAGACCGACCCTTTCTCTTAACGGAGAGATATTTTCATTAGCCAGGCTGAGCGATGTGCTCGGACTTACTTGCGGAAATACTTCAGATAAAACCGTACAGGCGGTAATTCTTGGTTTTGCAGAAAAGCGTATGGCATTCATTGTGGATGAAGTCCTGAACGAGCAGGAAGTGCTTGTGAAAAGTCTTGGCAGGCAGCTTCCGCGGGTGCGGAATATCGCAGGGGCAACAGTGCTTGGAACTGGAAAAGTCGTGCCTATCCTGAATGTTCATGACCTGATAAAATCAGGCGTGAAGGCTACTGTTGCACCTGTGCAGGCAGCAGATGAGATAGAGAAAAGGAACTCTATTTTAGTTGTAGAAGATTCGATAACAGCAAGGACTCTCTTAAAGAATATCTTAGAATCGGCTGGATACGATGTCAAAACCGCTATTGATGGAATGGATGCATTTACAGCATTAAAAACTTCGGATTTTGATTTAGTGGTCTCGGATGTGAATATGCCACGGATGAACGGCTTTGAACTTACATCAAAAATCCGAAGCGACAGCAAGCTCAAAGAGATGCCTGTCGTGCTCGTTACAGGGCTTGAATCCCGTGAGGATAAAGAACATGGCATCGAGGTCGGGGCAAATGCGTATATTGTGAAGAGCAGTTTTGAGCAGAGCAATCTGCTTGAAGTTGTGCAGAGGCTGATATGACAGAAAGGATAAAAGTCCTGGTCGTGGATGATTCGCCAACTGCGCGGGAATTATTAATCCATATTCTCACGTCTGACCCAAAAATACAGGTGATCGGGGCTGAAAGCTGCGGCGATAAAGCCATAGAGGCTACAAAGCAGCTCAAACCTGATGTTATTACGATGGATATACACATGCCAGGGATGGACGGGTTTGAGACCACAAGAAAAATCATGGAAATGTCTCCAGTACCTATCGTCATTGTGACAGGAAGCGTGACTGCTAAAGAGGTATCTATGGCAATGCGCGCCATGGAGGCAGGCGCGCTTGCTGTTATACAAAAACCAGGAGGCATTGGTCATCCTGGGTATGAGGCAGAAGCTTCTGAGTTTGTCCAGACAGTGAAACTCATTTCTGAAGTAAAGGTCGTAAGGCGATGGGTGCGCAGAACAGTGCAGCACGAGAACGTAAAACTCAAAGCGCAGACCGATTTTAAACTTGTAGCTATTGGCGCATCCACAGGAGGTCCGCAGGTAATCCAGACAATCCTGTCCAATCTTCCAAAAAATTTTCCTGTGCCTGTCCTGATAGTCCAGCACATGGTAGCAGGTTTCATTGCCGGGTTCGTGGAATGGCTGAACCAGACATCATCTCTGCCAGTTCATGTTGCCAGACATGATGAACATATCCAGGCAGGTCATGCGTATGTCGCACCTGATGGAACCCAGATGAAAATTAAGAGTGATGGGAAAGTATCTCTTATGAATGATGTATCTGAAAACGGTCTTTGCCCTTCTGTCTCATATCTTTTTAGTTCTGCAGCTTACGAATTTGGGAAAAACGCCGTTGGCATATTGCTTACAGGCATGGGAAGGGACGGCGCAAAGGAATTGAAACTGATGAAAGAGGCTGGAGCTATAACGATAGCACAGGATAAAGAAAGTTCTGTTATACACGGCATGCCTGGCGAAGCTATCAGGCTCGATGCAGCCGTGTATGTGTTCCCGCCTGAAAAAATTGTGGCTGCGCTTGTGAGTCTTGTTAATAATAGAAAGGGGGTTAGTATATGAATGAAAATCAGACCAATGAAGAAATTCTTATTGTTGAGGATAGCCTTACGCAGGCTGAAAAGCTGAAATTTTTGCTTGAAAAGAATAACTTTAGCGTCCAGGTAGCATATAATGGTAAGGAAGCACTGGCGCAGCTTAACGAAAGTAAGCCTACGATCGTTATCAGTGATATCGTCATGCCAGAGATGGATGGTTATCTTCTCTGCAAGTGCATCAAGGAAAATGAGAAACTCAAAGACATTCCTGTTATTCTTTTGACAGCGCTTTCAGATCCGGTCGATGTTCTTCAGGGTCTCTCGTGTGGAGCAGATAATTTTATCACTAAGCCATATGATGAAAAATATCTTCTCTCGAGAATACAGTACGTGCTTGCAAATAGAAAGCTGCGCGAGAGCGAAAAAGTACGGATGGGTATCGAGATATGTTTTGGCGGGCAAAAATATTATATAACCGCTGAACGCCAACAGATCCTTAATATTCTTCTTTCCACATACGAGACCGCAGTCCAGAAAAACGCCGAGCTTCAGGAGGCACGGGATGAATTGAGGGTGCTCAACGAAGAGCTTGAAGTAAAGGTGGAAGAGAGAACCATAGACCTTAAGGAGCAGATCAAGGAACGAATGCGGGCTGAGGAAGAGCTGCACAGGATTAATCGTGCCCTCATGGTGTTGAGTGATGTCAACCAGACGCTGATGCACGCAAAAGAGGAGGCACAACTGCTGCGTGAAGTATGCAGAATAACCGTGGAAGTGGGAGGATATCGCATGGCATGGGTGGGTTTTGCAGAGCATGACGAAGAGAAAACCGTGCGTCCTGTTGCGCAGGCTGGATATGAAGGTGGCTATCTCGAATCTATAAAAATCACATGGTCTGATACCGAGTTTGGCAGAGGTCCGACAGGCACTGCTATCAGGACAGGCAAGCCGTGCGTTGTAAAAAATATACATGCAGACCTGGCTTATGCTCCATGGTGTGATGAAGCGACAAAGCGGGGCTATGCCTCATCTATTGCGCTTCCTCTTGCCGGCACGCAAAATTTTGGCATACTGAACATCTATGCATCAGAACCTGATGCTTTTGACGCTGAAGAGGTCAAGCTGATGACAGAGCTTGCTAATGATCTTGCATACGGTATCACTGCGCTGCGCACACGGGCTGAACGAGAAAAAGCTGAAGATAAGGCGCATGTTATTTCGTTATACGCCAGCGGTCTTATCGAAGCCAGCCTTGACCCTCTCGTTACCATCAGTAAGGATGGAAAGATAATGGATGTGAATAAAGCTACCGAGTCCATAACCGGAAGCCCCCGTGAACAGCTCATAGGGAGCGATTTTTCAGACTATTTCACTGAGCCTGAAAAAGCCAGAGAAGGATATCAGCAGGTGTTCTCACAGGGATTTGTTAAGGATTATCCGCTCGCCATTCGCCATACATCAGGTAAAGTGACATATGTATTGTATAACGCTGTTGTATACAAAAACGAAGCCGGGGAAACCCAGGGCGTATTTGCCGCAGCTCGCGACATCACAGAACGCAAGCGAGTTGAAGAAGAGATCCGCAGGCTGAATGCTGAGCTTGAGCAGCGCGTGCGCGAGCGCACAGCACAACTTGAGGCTGTGAACAAAGAACTCGAAAGCTTCAGCTATTCGGTTTCCCATGACCTGCGTGCACCGCTTCGAAGCATCGATGGCTTTAGCCAGGCGCTGCTTGAAGATTATACTGATAGGTTAGATGAGCAGGGTAAAGACCATCTCAAGCGCGTGCGCAATGCAGCACAGCGTATGTCCCAGCTCATAGACGACCTGCTTATTCTTTCGCACATGACGCGCAGCGAGATGAAGCGCGAGACCGTTGACCTGAGCGCGCTTGCGAATACAATTGCGACAGAACTCCAGAAGGCACAGCCTGAACGCCAGGTCGAGTTTGTTATCGCGGAAGGCATAGCTGTAAACGGCGATGCTGCTCTTCTGCGCGCAGTGCTTGAGAACCTGCTCGGCAATGCATGGAAGTTCACTTCAAAACACCCGACCGCAAGAATAGAGTTTGGCGTTGCACAGCATGAAGGCGAACCTGTATATTTCATACGGGATGACGGCGCAGGTTTTGAAATGAAGTATGCGGATAAGCTTTTCCAGGCTTTCCAGCGCCTTCACTCACCCAGTGAGTTCCCTGGAACCGGTATAGGGTTAGCTACTGTCAACCGAATAATCAACAGGCACGGAGGACGCATCTGGGCTGAAGGCGAGGTGGAAAAAGGGGCTGTATTTTACTTTACACTATGAATAACGTATCTATAAAATTTAAGTTCAGCGTCAAGTGCACGTTTGATATTTTCAGCACGGCGGAATCCGTGCTGTTCTCCCTCAAACCGTATGTAAGAAACAGGCAGCCCCTTGCGAAGCAAAGCATTGACCATCTTTTCTGTCTGGTCAGGTGGGACGATTTTGTCTTCAAGTCCCTGAAAAAAGATCACTGGACATGACAGGTCGTCAGCGAAGTTGATAGGCGAGCGCTTCTTATACAGATTCTGGCGCTCTGGATATGGACCTATCAACCTATCAAGGTAGCGCGATTCGAACTTGTGCGTCTCTTTTCTCATTGCTTCAAGATCGCTTACGCCGTAGTAGTCTGCTCCTGCCCTGAATATATGGCTGAACGTAAGTGCACAGAGCATCGTATAGCCGCCCGCGCTTGCGCCGCGAATGATAAGCCTGCTGCCGTCAACCTCGCCCGATTCAACAAGGTATCTGGCACCATTTATGCAATCTTCAACATCAACGACGCCCCATTGACCATTAAGCCGCTGTCGGTATGCTCGCCCGTAACCAGTGCTGCCGCCGTAGTTGACGTTCAGGACGGCAAAACCCCGGCTTGTCCAGTACTGGATCATGAGATCGAATTTATTCGAAGCTATCGATGTAGGACCGCCGTGACACATAATTATCAGTGGTGGCTTTTCATCAGATGGATCGAAATATTCCTGGTTTTGTGGAGGATAAAAGAAGGCATGTGCTGCCAGCCCATGCGCTGTTGGAAATTCTATAGCCTGCGGGATGGATAAATAAGCGGCATCAATTACAATATCTGTTGAGCGGCGGAGGATCTCTATCTGTTCTGAGCGTATATCGAATTTGACTACAGAGGCTGGTTCTGTGGGTGAACCGGCGACAAATACTGCCTTGCCCTGCCCTGCTCGAAGATGAGATATATCTGTGTAAGGTGTCTTTATGAACTTCAGCTTCTGCGTCTGGATATCAAGATTTGCCAGATGCCACGTTCCCTTCTCGTTACAGGCGCAGATGATGTTGTCAGATGACATAAATGCATAGGTGGACATCCTAAAGAACCACTGCGGTGCACCGAATTCAGCTTCCATATCAGTGACAGGTTCGATACGCCCTTTGTACAAGCGGTAGATATTCCACCAGTCTGTACGGTCAGAGATGAAGTGCAGGATACCATCTGGTGACCATTCTGGCTGGAAGATTGATTCGTCACTGCCGCCTGCAACCTGTTTGATTCTATAGAGGGATCCATCAGCCTTTATATCGCCGACCCACAGCTCAGTCCCATCCCAGGGCATATTGGGATGGTTCCATGTGAGCCATGCCATGCGAGAGCCATCTGGACAGAGGCGCGGCGATGAATAAAAATCGTTCCCTGATATGAGCACGTCGCTTTTTTTGATTCTATCGAGATCGATGCTCATCAACGTGTTGACTGGCTCAAGATCAGCAATAGTATGGTCTTCACAAACACAGATCAACCTGTTCAGACCGCGATCTATGACTCCGTCTGCATAGCGCAATTTTTCTGGGGGGGTTATCGGTACTGGCAAGCCAGCAGCATCCTGGCGATACATGCGCTGATCGCTGAAATTGGAAAAGAAGATTGTGCCGTCATGGACAAGGAAAGCTCCGCCGCCGTACTCGTGTACCCGTGTCCTGGCGTTGAAAGGGGATGGGGTAATATCAACAGTTTTTCCTTCTGGGGAACGCCGCACAATGACATATCTTCCACCTTCAGCAGGTCGCATCTCAACCCAGTAGACATTTTCCCCATCAAGAGCTATCTGTTCAAGCCTGATCGTTCCAGAGGCTATCAGGTCGGACGTGATTGGTGACTTCCATGAACCATATGGAGCTACCTGTGGTTTGCTCATTAATAATCCGCTGAATAAAGACCTTCGGCTGAATACTTATAACTTTTGATGCTGTGGGTAATGTCGAATTTTGAGTAGGTTTTACTACAAGTAAGAACAGAGAATTTCCCAAGCATCATCGTAACTATCGAATTTGGCATTTGCAAATTTAAATGGTGATTGATTTCCAAGTTGTTCTTGAGGTAAA
>JAWOKW010000378.1:0-6832 GCA_033854095.1 Candidatus Methanoperedens sp.
GTGATACGCTTATTGCCCATTTTGAGGTGTTCCCACATGGGGAAACTACCAGTGCTGTCAGGGCATGAGTTGATCAAAATTCTAAAGAAAATCGGTTTTGAACCAGTAAGACAAAAAGGAAGCCATATAGTTCTTGTCTATTTTTTGGAGACATGAAAAAAATTCAAAGTTTTATGTAGGCAAAAAGGGTAACAGGAAGCTATGAAAAAATTAGATATGGTTTTATTGAACGCAGTAAGGCAGCAAATAAATCCCTTTAGCAGTTTTTATGATCTTCACCTCGCCGCCTGCTTCCGCATTGAGGAATTCAGGTCTTTTGATGGTGACAGATTCATAAGTATCTGGATGCAGCACCTGAATTGTCTTTCCTTCATCTGCTATCAATACAGCAGGAACAGCATCATCCTTCCTGCATAGTTTTTTTACTTCTATGAGGCTGTTAAAGTTCTCGATAAATCTTCTACCAGTCTCTATGTCGATACCGCTCACATGCTTTCCACAGCTCTGGACTTCGATCACCTTACCATCCACGCTTATGATATCTCCTCGCGTGAATTCAGGAAGCCGCAGTGCAAATGTTATGCGATACAGCTCAACGCCCTGTTTTTGCCCTACAAGCTTTGGTGATTCTGTAAATTTGCCCCCAAAAACATCGATTATGGCTCTACAGATCTGTTTTCCAAGCCTTGAAGAACCCACATATATATCCACACCCTCGTCCAGTTCTACTGTTTTTGCAATAAAAGCAAGCCTGTCACCTTTATCCTGCGCGCGCTCTGCTACAGACTGTGCAACGCCAAGACATTTTTTAAGTTCATCCTGTGCTGGTATTCTTTTATCAGCCCTGAACTGGACAATGCCTTCAAAATAACCTCCAGAAATCCTGCTGCATGTAGTGCATGTTGCCCAGTCAATCCTGACCTCGATATCCTGCGAAGCGTCCATTTTTATGCTGTTAATCTTTGCCGCTGCCTTGATATTCACTGAGTATCTGGAATGGCCAAGCTTTTTCGGAGACAAGGTAAGTTCAAGATCCTGAGCCTCTTTATTCACATTCAGGTTATCCTTTACACATTCAAGGATTGATTCGACTTCATTCTCTTTAAGCGACCATTTTCCTTTATTGAAGACAGAGCAGCATGTCGGACATATCGTTGAGCGGATGACAGGAGGGCATTCGATCAGGTTTTTATTCCCAGCAAGCATGGGTTTTGAGTTTTTTATGTACTCCAAAAATTCTGGAAATGACATCTGATCTATATCATCATTTTTACTTTTACTCATGGTTATGTAACTCTTTTTACTCTTCTGACACCATCAAATCCTTCATCAAAGCTATAAATTTCATCTATGCCCTCTCTTTTCATTATCTCTACTGCCAGACAATCATTTGGGTCCAATCCTGTATCTTCCCTCAGTTCTATTGCACTTAAATAATCCCCTTTTGTAACACCAACAATCTTTATATTATCCAGAGAATACAGCCCGATCAACAAAGCGCTCAAATCGTTAAGGTCAAGAGCCCTTTTCAATATATTTGAAATTTCTGACAGATGAACTACTGTTGTTGTTACGTCCTCGCCTTCATTTATCTTCCTCAATATCTTTTTTGACTTCTCCTTCATTTCTTTTTGCTTTTCAGTCAACTGGTGCCTTGGCTTGTAGTAAGCATAGATGAAAATATTCGCATCAAGGAACTTCATAGAACCTCCTCTCAAAATCTTTCCAATCTTCTATATTCATCCCCAGATCAGCACTGTCAAAGAATTTTGTTAAATCTATCTTTTTCTTTGGCACTATTTTTAGATATCCTTTACCCTTGATTATAAAGACTTCCTTTGTTTCTTTTAATTCCTCTGCCCTCCAGTCTGAAGGTATAACAAGTCGTCCCTGTTCGTCCACTTTCTTTAATTCCATTCCATATATCAAAAATATCACCATAATTTAAAGAATATTCCATATATTTAAGATTATTGGTTGTTTATTTGCAGTGGCGAAAACCCGCCGCCGCCTTCGAAGCCCTACCAGAGGCGGCGGGCAATGTATCTTTGGCCGGCATGACAATGAACTCAAGATGCGAAAGCCGAGGTGCCTTATTAATATGGAAATTCTCTTGGATGATAAACTTCAATTGGCAGATTTTTATCTTTTAGTTTTAAAATAAATGCATCATAATCAAGAGAAACAAGAAGCGAGTACGAATCCAATGCAGTTTGTAGATATAAGGAGTCAGCAGAATAAATCCCGTGCTGTGCCCCTGTTATCCCAGCTTTTTTACAGAATTCTTTGTCGCATGTAGTAAACCACGAAACGATATTTTCAACTTCGATAACCCTGTTAGCTCCAGATTTTATATTTATATTTCTTCCGACAGCGTTTCCAACTTCTGCAAGCAAAACAGTTGGTTCAACAAGCAAAAAATCAGAACCTACACGGGAAATTATATTACTGCACTTATCGCTGTATTCTTCATTCCCTTTTGTCTCACTAATAAAGATATTTGAGTCAAGTGTAAGCAGCTTTTGCATTCAGTAACCTCTTGAATGCTTTCTCATCACTCTGACTTCTTCGACTGCAGATAATCTGCCTTTCCAGATATTCCTGATTTCACTTGAGGATTTTAAATATCTTTTTACTGACTCCATTATTCTCTCAGTATCTGCTTCGGTCACAATGTGCATGTGGATTTTTTCAAGCTCAGATACTTTGGATTCGAGGATGTCCACCTTCTTGGCTATGGTCTCTAAATCGATGTCCATTTAAATCATTTTCTTATAGTTCACTTAAGTAATAACCCTTCGTACTTTTCTTTATGCTCAGCACTCCGGCTGTGCGGCTTATGCACGCACAACTTTCGGCATTAGATGCGAAAAACCCGCCGCCGCCGCCTTCGAAGCCCTACCAGAGGCGGCGGGCAGTGCATCTTTGTCCGAAACTTCGGCGCAGGACAGCGGTCATTATCCATGCGCTGGCGCACTGTCCATGAACAGCACATTTCTGGCATGACAATGAACTCAAGATGCGAAAGCCGAGGTTGTTGTTGCGGTTGCCCGGGTCGTTGTTGTTGCGATTCGCCGACCGGCAGTTCCTGGCGTTGTTGTTCCAGCTTCCGCCCCGATCGACACGGTTGGAGCCATCACCACTTTTCCAAGCACTTCCATCAGTCGGTGCGCCGTTGTAGTCAGCATGCCACTTATCCTGCACCCATTCCCAGACATTGCCGTGCATATCATAAAGCCCCCATGGATTGGGCTTTTTCTGACCGACTGGATGCGTCTTGCTGTCCGAATTACCATAATACCATGCATAATCGCCAAGTTTTGATTCATCATCGCCAAATGAGTATTTTGTTGTTGTGCCTGCACGCGCAGCATATTCCCATTCAGCTTCTGAGGGAAGGCGGTATTTATCCATACCTTCCTTCTCATTCAGCTTTTTTATAAACTTTTGAACATCGCCCCACGATACCTTTTCAACAGGTAAGTTATCACCTTTGAAATATGAAGGATCGCTTCCCATGACATCATACCACTGCTTCTGTGTGACTTCATATTTGCCCATATAGAAAGCATTTACTATTCTTACGCGATGGACTGGTTTTTCCCAATCAAACTCTCCTGAACCCATGTCAAATTCTCCCGCTGGAATGAACACGAAATCCATGCCGATGGAGTTCTGCCTTATTTCCACCTGATTCTCGACTTCCTTTTCAACAAGCTCATAAACTAACTCCGTTTTCTTTCCAAGCCCCAGAAAACCACTTTTCTCTATTTCCTTCTGACGACCTTTCATCCACAGCGTTGTTTTTACATCAATGATCTGCTTTGAACTCTCCCAGACATCTTCCCGGCGCTCCATCGGCTCGGCTTTTTCAGCCTGCTCCTGCTGCAAGAGATTGGTTTGAGCTGCATCCAGAAGAGTTGCAGTGTCCTTATAGTCAGGATCTATTGTGCGTATTTCCTGACAGGTGGATATAACCAGTGCCCAGTTCTTGCTTTTATTTGCCTTTACAGCTTTTGCATACAGCTCTCCCAACTGCATTTCCTGTTTTTCCGTTTCTTCAATCTTTTCAAGCTCTGCCTCAGCTAATAGCTTCGAAGCATCTTTATATTGGCTATCGAGTGCCACCACATCTTGAAAAGCAGCAATAGCCGCTTGCCAATCTTTGGAATTGACGGCGTGCTTTCCCTTGTCGTAGAGGCCCTTGAGTTGTTCCTGGTGAACTTTCTCTTTTTCCTGCTCCTCCAGTTGTTGCTTCTTATTTAATTCGATAATTCGCTTTTCCTTTCCTGATCCTTTAATTCGCTCAACATCCTTCCTGAACCTTGAAATCGAAATTCTATCTGACAGCAGTCCATTCAGTAACTTTAAAACTTTCTTATCATCAGCACTTAACTCTGCAAGATCAGACTCTACAAGCCTGCATGTTAAATCATATTGTTCATCACCGAGTTCTCCCTTATCAAACCATTCAAATAATCTATCTAAATTTTTGTTCTTTTTATTTTCCTGGTATATCTCGCCGAGCCGCTCATTATTCAATGCCAGCAAGAAATCTTTCTTGATATCTCCTGTGAGTAGCGGTTCCTGCTTCGTGCCTGCAAGCTGCATTGCGGTCTTTGGAACAACTTCAGATAAATAATTATACACTCCGTCACGGTCACATAACCATCCTCATTCGTATCCGCAGCCCCTGATAAACCTTCGATCAAATGATGAGTAAATATTCCATGACCCAGTTTCTCATCTTCAAAAGACTGCTGCTCTGGTTGAGATGCTGCTATTACCAGCCTTCCTTCGCCATCCGCAATTTTTGGATAGGGATCAAACACGGTAACATCCCGTGCTCCCTTTCGGCTGCAAACACCACCCGAATGACATGAGTCCATAAAAAATACGAGTTTTTTTGATTTTATGGTGGATAAAAGCTCATGGAATCGACTGCTTGAAATAGCAGTTGCGAAGAATTTTCCATAAATAGAATCAACTGGTAGCAGATACGTTGACTCTTTTTCAGTTCCTGTGCGGTCTTCTTCTAAACTGCCATGACCTGCAAAATAAACAAAAACAGTGGAATCCTTACCAGCATTCTTAAAAAGCCAATCGCTGATTGCATCTTCTATATTGAATTTCGTAGCATCTTCATCCAGTAGAACCTTTATTTTATCCTGCTTCAGCCCCACTTTCGTTGGGTCAGTAAGTATTTTTAATATCCCTTCAGCGTCCATCCTCGTATAGTTTAGTTTCCGTATATTCGGGTCTTTGTAGTTTGATATGCCTATTATCAGGGCATAGGTATTTTCCATGACCGGGCTTTCCACTTTATCAATCCCTCATATTTTTCTAAACGCTATTATGTCCAGAAGCATAACCACATCCGCTTTTACAGTATTATGATTACTGATGTATTTCTACTATATAAAAACTTACAACCCCTTAAATAACCCTTTCAACCGTTGTTTCTGTATAATAATCCATGAACTTAATATAACCTTTTTTCCTGTAAAATAGCACTCCGAGCAGGATGTCAAGTGGGAGCAGGAATACTTTACCGACATTCCTTACTGCACTTTCCAGAATGGTTATTTTATCTCCGTTCGTTTTTATGACCCTGATGCTCAGCAGGTATTTCCCTATTGTCTGCCCATTATATGCTTCCATGATAACAAAAGAGGCGTATGCAAATTGAAGTGTCAATTGAAGATATATGACGAGGAGAAATGTATACACATTGAATTTTATCCCATGGTTTAACACAAGAAAAAGAACAACCCCAAGGAGCACGAATAATGTAAAATCTACCAGTGCAGCCGCAGTTCTTCTAATTAAGAGCTGGATAGAAAATCTCCAGCCACCATCGGTTTTTATTATTTCCTTTGCATCTATCCGCAATCTTGCATCCACACCCTGAAGCATACTGTGTGCGATTTTCCCATAATCTGAAAGCCTGTAATTCTTTTTCTCATTAAGTTCAACAAAACCTTTCATCTTCCTCAGATGGAAGTTCAGATTCCCCTCCTCGAGATTAAGTGTATGTAGAATCTCTGTGTAAGACATCTCTATGTTTTCATGAAGAAGAGATATTATTTTCACCCTGATCTCATGGGAAAGGACTTTAAAAAACTCAATTGTCTTTACATCTTTTATTTGTTCTATTGTCATTCTACGGTTTGTTATTTTAGAGTATATGAGATCATGCAGTAGACTATAATTGTTTTTTATGTTTAATTAAACCTTTCTTCCTGTCATATAGAAACTTTTGTTCTGGGCACTTTATTTTTGTTCCCGAAGCGCAGTAATTTTATTTATTGAATAATTATAAATACGATGCGTTCTTAAAAATGATAATAGCTTTAAGTCAGCAAGGATATAATAAATATGAATATACGAAAATTTAAATCAATCTTTAGTTTAGCGATACTGGTATCGATGACGACACTCTTGATCGGGGTCGCTGCGGCGCAGGAAGAAGCAGGTCCTGCTGTGGGCGGAAACGCTCTTATGATGAAGGCATGGATGGATTATTCAGAATGGTTCGTGATTGTTACGCTTTTCCCAAGCGTAATAATACTGCTCTTTATTGCGCTCAGTCTGCATATCGCAAGACCCATTGTCTTACGATACCTGAACAGAATGACCCTCAGGCTCGGTGCTGATATACTCTGGGAAGCCTGGATAATAGGGAGAGATGTTCTGATACTCGCCGCTGTCGGTCTTCTGGGTGTATTGCTCGTACCAAGGATCCAGGATGATTGGTACACTGGCGTTTTTATACCGGCTTTTGTGCTTGGTATTATTACCTTAGTGTATAAGCTTTCCACTGATACCGATG
>JAWOKW010000379.1:0-14270 GCA_033854095.1 Candidatus Methanoperedens sp.
GTTCTCTGAATACCACAACAGGCGTCTATTCCTGGCAGACAACGTCAGGAGATGTCGGGACTTATATCTGGTACTTCAATGCAAGTGATAATTATGGCGGAGTTGCAACAGAAACAATAACAGTAACAGTAAACAACGTGTCCCTATCGATCACCTCGTCATCGCCTGCCGGCGATCCTACAACAATGGTTAATGTAACTCAAACATTTGCAATAGATCTTAGTAAAATAGCAAATGTTACCTGGTATATAAATAGTTCTGAAGTTCAGAATAATTCAAGCGTGACAATAGCAAACTATTCCAATTCCACAGCAGTAGCAGGGGTATATAACGTAACAGTAATTGCAAACGATAGCTATAACTCGGTACTGAGGGTATGGAACTGGACAGTTATATAGTGCCTGTACACAAATATAAGCGAGCAGGATTTGTTATGATATTTAAAGCACTCGTAGTCGATGTTGATGGCACTATCACGTTCAGCGACAGGA
Organism: Candidatus Methanoperedens sp.; assembly: GCA_033854095.1. Taxonomy (GTDB): domain Archaea; phylum Halobacteriota; class Methanosarcinia; order Methanosarcinales; family Methanoperedenaceae; genus Methanoperedens. Next base: position 492 of record JAWOKW010000379.1, read on the forward strand.
GACTTGACTGCAGAGCCGTCGATGCGCTTCGAAGCGTGGTTGTGCCTGTTGTGATTGCTACAGGGAACATCCTTTGCTTTGCAAGGGCGGCTTCAAAGCTTGTCGGCACAGGCGGCATTGTAATAGCAGAGAACGGAGGCGCAGTTGAATGTGGCGCAGTTGAATATGACACTGCTCACATAAGCGAATGCGAAAAAGCCTTTGAGCTTTTGAGCAGGCATTTTGCCCTTGAGAGGCTTGACCCTGAATACAGGATAACAGAAATAGGTCTGCGCCGTAATTTCGATGTTGAAAGAGCAAGGCAAATACTGAAAGAGTATCCAGAAGTTGAGATCGTGGACACTGGTTTTGCTGTGCATATCAAGAGCAAAAGGATCAATAAAGGCACAGGGCTCAAACGAATTGCTGAATTGATGGGCATGGATGTGCGGGATTTCGCCGCTATTGGTGATTCTCCCAATGATATTGAGATGCTGAGAGTCTCTGGCTTTGGAGTGGCTGTGGGGAATGCACATCCTGAATTGAAGAAAGTCGCTGATATGGTCACAAAAGGGGAGCATGGAGCAGGGGTAGCAGAAGCTGTTAGGTATCTTATGGAAAGAAATCTTTTATAAAAAATGCAACTTTATACTTTCTTGATCTTACTTGCTAACAGCGAGCCGACTCCCCTGCACACCTCAAGCTCTTCCTCGCCAGGCATCCTCTTTATACATAAATCCCGAAGCATTTCCATGCCGCAGGACGTTAATTTGTTATTGATGCCTTTCGTTGCTTCAAGACTCCAGCCGTATGACCCAAACGCAAGACCTACTTTTCCTGATATATCGATATCCGAGAGGCTATTTAAGAACCTCTGAACTGTAGGCATCATTGCATGATTATAGTTCGGTGAACCTATGGCTATTGCATCAGCGCTCTTGAGCTCTCCCTTATCAGCATCGTTCACGTTTTTCAGCACGGTCTCTATGCCTTCTGCCCTTGCACCTTCCTCTATTGCCACTGCCATACGCTCGGTGTTGTGCGAACCTGTGCCAAAAATTATTATGAGTTTGGACATACACTACCTCATAATGTAATTATTTTTCATGGTATTTCTACTTTTTCACTAAATATCGTGCGATGAAATCGGAAGTACTGATATATGAAAAGAACCTATATACCTTGGGTACAATGAAATTCAAAATCAAAAGATTCGACGGGGAACATTCGCATTTTGATTTCTTTGATGTGGGCGTCAAGCCGCATATGTCAGTGCTTGAGGCGCTTTTCCAGATACAGGATGAACAGGATAGCTCTCTTGCGTTCAGATATTCCTGCAGGGGCGCAGTGTGTGGTTCATGCGCCATGCTCATCAACAAGAAACAGAGACTTGCCTGCCGCACTCAGGTCTCTGAAATAGCAGGCGAGCGTGTTTTAAGCCCGGCAGCTTCTGGACCTCTTGCTAAACCGCTTATAAAAATTGGAGATTATATTCTCATAGAACCCCTTCCGAACCTTCCTGTCATCAGGGATTTAGTAGTAGACTGGGAGCCTTTTTTCGAGCACTATAGAGCTGTTCAGCCGTGGTTTGTGGGTGCGCAGGACGTAAAAGAAACATCTATGTTGCAGGCTGAGATAAAAAAGGTTGATAAGTACGCAGCGTGCATCCAATGCTGTATTTGCTATGGTGCATGTCCTGTGGCTTCAAGAGATAAGGATTATCTCGGACCTGCTGCACTTGCGAAAGCATGGCGGTTCTATGCAGACAGCCGTAATAAGGATGCTGAAGATATATTAAAAAGGGTGAATCTAAAAAATGGTGTCTGGGAATGCGATGAGGTCTATCGCTGTGTTGAGGTATGCCCAAAACAGGTGCCTCCGACCAACGCCATCACAGGCTTTATGCGAAAAATACTCATACATAAATTTAAAACAGCGTTCAGGTGACAATGGCAAAAGAAAGAGCTTATGGAACAGGTATGTGGGCATGGCTGCTTCAGCGAGTTACAGGAATCCTGTTAGTATTTTATCTTTTCATGCATATCTGGTGGGTACATGCTTCTTTGAAAAATACGCCTTTTGATTTTATAATGAACATACTTTTTGTCCAGCCCAGAAGTGCCACCTTGATTCTGCTGCTGCTTGTGCTTCCCCATGCCTTAAACGGCTTCAGAGTATTCGCTATCGACTTTGGGATAAGTGAAAGAGCGCAGAGGATATTGTTCTGGGCGCTTGTGTTAATCGGGCTTACAGTGATTATTTATTTACCGCCGCCGTGAGCTCCTATGGCATCAATAAAACCCAGCTCAAGCGAACATTCCCTCAGAATACAGGCTCGGTTTTGTGGTGGCAACTGTTAACTTTTTGATCGCGTTCAGAAAATCATCCATCCTGACGCTGTGCCGCTCTTCTCGTACAGCGAGCATGCCTGCTTCCATTGCAATCGCTTTGAGGCCAGAACCATTAGTACTATCAAGAAGAGATGCAAGTTTTTCAAAATCAATACCTTCTGAAAGCTTCATTTTCCGTGAATGTATCCTCAGGATTATTGCGCGTGCTTCCTTATCAGGCATCGGGATCGATATGAACCTGTCAAACCTTCCAGGGCGAAGAAGAGCAGGGTCAAGGATATCAGGTCTGTTCGTTGCTGCGATTATCCTGACGTTCCCGCGTGTATTAAAACCGTCCATCTCTGATAGCAACTGCATCAGTGTGCGCTGAACTTCACGGTCTCCAGATGTAGCTGTATCAAGGCGCCTTGCTCCGATGGAATCGATCTCGTCGATAAATATGATGCTTGGGGCTTTTTCTTTTGCCATTTTAAAGAGGTCCCTCACAAGCCTTGCACCTTCTCCAATATATTTTTGTACAAGCTCAGAACCCACTATTCTGATAAAACTGGCTTTTGTCTGGCTTGCTACGGCTTTGGCAAGCAGCGTCTTGCCTGTTCCAGGTGCACCGTATAACAGTACGCCTTTTGGCGGCTCGATTCCTATACGTTCAAATACTTCGGGTTTTGTAAGCGGCATCTCCACAGCTTCCCGCACCTCACGGATCTGTTCATTCAAGCCGCCTATATCTGAATACGATACGTTTGGAGACTCTATGACCTCCATGGCGCTCACGTACGGGTCGCGTGAAGAAGGCAGGACGCCTATAACTGCAAGGGTCTGATAATTTAAAGAGACCCTCGCTCCGACTACAAGCTCTGAGCTGTTTATAAATTGGGATGAGCCTACTACGAACTGGGGACCAGTGCTGCTTCTGATTACGACTCTACCGTTCTCAAGAACATCCACGATGCTACCAACAACGAGCGGGGGAACTTTCAATCGTTCAAGCTCACTTTTTAATTGTCTTAGCTCTCTTTCGTATTTGAGTTTCTGGCTCTCTGTGAAACGCTTCTCTAATTCGATTTTATTAGCATGCTCTCTCAGAACATTGTTCCTTTCTTCAAGCATTTTGATTCTGTCCATCAAATACCGAGAGATATCGTCACTTCCCATCCCGATTTGCCTTTCACGGTTTTCTGCAGCTTCAGACATATAGCATCGAATGATATTTAAGCGTGAACGGTATATAGAGTTTTCGTCAAGATATGCAATGCGAAATATGCGGTACTGACATAAAAGGAAAACCTATAAGAGTTAGCGTAGAAGGAACTGTTCTGGATGTTTGCGGAAGTTGTTCACGCTATGGAAAACCCTCGGATACATGGTCTCCAGTATCCCGAAAGCTCTCACCCACAGAAAAAGTGGTAATTATCCGTAAGCCGAGAAGGGATGTTTTTGATAAGCTCGAAGGCGAAATCAATCCTGATTATGCCAGTATGATCAAAAAAGCCAGGGAATCCCAGGGTTTGACCATAGAACAACTTGCTTCAAGTATCATGGAAAAAGCCGCACTCCTTCGAAAGATTGAGCGTGAGGAACTCGTACCAGAAGATGTTGTAAGAAAAAAACTTGAAACTGTTTTGAATATAAAATTAACAGAGAAAGTTTCTTCACAGGACCAGCGTGGAGGCGGGTTCATCAGAGGAACAACGCTCGGAGATGTGGCTATTATAAAGAAAAAAACAAAATAGGATGCTCATCCCCTGAAATAGGGATTGAACTCATTTGTATAAATATCAGACGGCTTGAATTGTCCCTCTTTTATTTTCCCGTCCTTCACAAGCCAGTCTATCCAGAACTGGACATCGCCGTCCTCAAGAAGCGCATGTTCTCTCACACCAAAACCTTTCCAGTACTTTGCTAACTCCGGGTTTCCGCCTTTCTGTTTTATTACTCTGGCAGCAAGTTCCTTAGCCTCCTCTGGATGTTCCCTTGCCCAATCCACTGCTTTTGCGTTCGCCTCCACGAACTGCCTTACGACCTCTGGATTTTCTCTCAGGAATTTCTCAGATACGAAAAGCCCGCAGTGGGTCTGATTTCCGATGATATCATAATCAGTGAACAGAACTCTTACCCCTCCGCCAGCTTCTAACTTATCTATTGTAGTGCCGATGGGAGCGACCACATCCACCAGTCCCTGCCTGAGCGCCTCATCGTGATGCGGTACTGTCATGAGCTGCACATCATCCTTAGACATGCCGTTGCGCGCAAGGTACTCGCGGGTAATATATTCCACATGCCCGCCAAGGGTATTGACCGCTATTTTCTTACCTGCAAGGTCTTTTGCGCTCTTTATGCTGCTGTTCTCAAGCACGAACCATTTTGATAAGTAAGGCGTTCCCTCATACCAGCTCTCTTTTGAATTTCCCATCGGAGCGACGATTGCTTTTATCTCAATTCCCCGCGCCTTTGCGTTGATGATAGCGACCCATGCAGAATGCCCAACATCAGTGCTGCCTGTGGCTACAGAAATAATATCTTCAGGACCGCCTGTATTTGAGCCAAGGCGGGTTATGTTTATGCCGTTGAGATATCCGAGTTCCTTTGCGAACTCATAAGGCTCAACAACTGTTGATGATGAAAGATACCTTATATTAACCTCTTTTTGCGGTTTATTCCCAATAGCAAGCAATAGGGCTGCGGCTATTACAGCCACCACGATAAAAGCCGAGAGAATTTTTATTCGATTGTTCATGTTATCCCACTTACGTTATTTCTTCTTTCCATTTAATAATCTTTCTTTCAATCCAGATAAAAGAGTAGTTGGTAATCAATCCCAGCACAGCAAGCATGACAACAGCAGCGTACATCTCAGGGATCATGAAATTGTATTCCCAGTTCTTAATTGAATATCCAAGCCCTGATTTTGCCCCGATCATCTCAGCAGCCACGAGCACAAGTATAGAGTGAGTAGCAGCAAGTCTTAAACCCACGAATATCGATGGCAAGGAAGACGGCAGAACTACCTTTTTGAATATGGACATCTCATTTGAGCCCATGGAGCGGGCGGATTTCACGAGCAGAGGGTCGACGTTCTTTACCCCATTTATCGTGTTCAGCAATATCGGCCACTGTGCTCCCCAGAATATCACAGCGATCTTTGAAATCTCACCTATGCCGAAAAACAGAAGGAACACAGGGAACAGGGATAAGGACGATACCTGCCTTAATGCCTGCATAAGACCATCTGAAATCTCTTCAAAACCTCTGTACCATCCCATCAAGAACCCAAGCGGTATCATGGTTACTACCGCAAGTCCAAACCCGGCAAAAGCGCGCTGTAAGCTGATGCTGGTGTGCACCCATAACTCACCCGTGATTGCAAGCCGCATCAGTGCCATAAAAACCTCAGATGGGGATGAAAGAAGGGCCCGGTTTATTATACCAGTCTGCGGCAGCAATTCCCAGATACACAAAAAAATGATAAGCGCAAGGATCTTTCTGAGAAATCTATATGCTCTGTTTTGCTTCTCTGACAAGCGCTCCCACTTCCTGCCTTATCTTTATAAACTCAGGCGATGTCCTGTATTCTTCAAGCCTCGGTCTTGATAAAGGCACGTCTATGATATGCTTTATCATTCCTGGTCGTGCAGACATGATAGCTATCCTGTCTGCTAAGAAAACCGCCTCCTCGATGTTATGGGTTACAAACAGCACAGTTTTTTTTGTACTGTCCCAGATGCGCAGAACCTCGGTCTGCAATACATCACGAGTCTGGGCATCAAGCGCAGCAAAGGGCTCATCCATCAATAAAATATCAGGGTCATATGCAAGAACCCTTGCTATTGCGACGCGCTGCTTCATCCCTCCGCTCAACTGGTAAGGATAGTGGTTTTCAAAACCAGCAAGACCGATAAGCGAGATATATCTTTTGCAAATCTCCTCTCTTTCCTGCTCTGGCACTCCTTTTTCTTCTAAGCCATAGGCGACGTTTCCAAGCACCGTCCTCCAGGGAAACAATGCATACCCCTGGAACACGATCCCCCGATTATGGTCAGGGCGATCGATTAGCTTGCCGTCGATGTAGATGCTGCCTGAAGTGGGCTTTATTAAGCCTGCCACGATTTCAAGAAATGTGGATTTCCCACAGCCGCTCGGACCTGCGATAGCAAAGAACTCCCCGTCTTCGATGCCCACATTTACTCCACCGAGAGCTTCCACCTTCCCGTTTTTGCTGGGGAATGACTTCCTTATGTCCTCAGCTTTTACTTTTACCATATTCTGTGACATCCTCCCCTCCCTTTCGGAAGGGGCTTCCTGGTTCTTCGACCAAACTTGCTATTTTCATAGTAGAGGTTCAATCTCCCCAGGCGTAAATTCGGTACAGTCCGTGTTGGGACGTTCCATTGGGATTGACCTGTCCAACTGATTTCCCAGCTTCTTCCGCTTTGGATTTCGTTAGACATATCAACTGATACCAGCCAGCATCCGAGATACTTTTAGCGAGATGATGATTCTTCATCATGTTCTGGATTTGAAGTTTCTCGAACACTATCCTGTCGTATGTATTGACTAAATTTCTTGAAGTCTTATGATCAAAATCTTTTCTTTGATTTCGTACCTTGAATCTTGGAAATCCTGCTCCTCTAAAGAATTTCTTGAATCCTTTATCAAGTCGTCTCAGGACATCCTGCAATACCTGAGAGAATACCTCTTTCTGTTCAGGCGTTTTTTTAGAAGGCAATGCATTTTGTTGATCTTCGTATGTTATCCATTCAGGTTTTCCCCACGGAAATACCTGAAATTCTGCACAAAGCCTGTTGAGTTCTATCTGACGTTTTCTTTGTTCGAGAGCATCGTTATAGAGCTTTCTGCATGTAGCAAGTGTCCTATTCAGTTTGACTTCCTGATTCTTGTTCGGATATATCCTGAATGAGTATGCTTTTTTCATACAGTTCTCGCAAATCTTAATATGTTTTGAAACCACATATACTTTTTGCTCACCACAAAATCAGTCTTCGCAAACGTTTTTTTGGTGAGCAATATGCTTATTTCAAGGGGTACGATTCATCCCCTCCCTTTCGGAAGGGGACTTCTCTACCCCTTCGTATGAAAAAACGAAATTTTTCAAACAGTATCTATGAACCTCAGGAGGTTCATGATTAGTTGACCCCGATAAGTTAAGTTATGACCAATGAAGCGTCTTCTGCCACGCTTCCTTAAGTTCGTCAATCCCTGCGCTCAGCACCATTTTTTCCCCATCCATAATCGTAAAATGCTTCAGAGAGGTGACCACACCGATATCGGCAAAGACATTGCCTTTCATGATATCCTCGAATCTCCCAGCTCTATCAGGAGGCACTGTCACAACAAATCTGCTCTGGGATTCAGAAAACAGTGTTGTATCAGCACGTTTGATATTCTCAACAGGGACATTTGTCAATTCGATTGTCATGCCGAGGTCGCCTGAAAACGCGCTCTCAGCAAGAGCGACAGCAAGTCCGCCGTCAGAGCAGTCATGGCATGAAGCCACAGCGCCTTGATGGATGGCTTTTTCAAGAGCAGCATAGAGTTTTTTAGCAGAAAGTGCGTTTACTTTAGGAACGTCGTTGCCTGTAAATCCAAGAGAAGCAAAATATTCAGAGCCTCCAAGTTCGTCCTTTGTCATTCCAAGCACGTAAACCCTATCTCCAGGTTTTTTGGCGTCCATTGTCACAGCCTTCCTGATATCCTCTATTTTGCCCATAGTTGAAAAAAGAACAGTGGGTGGGATAGAGATCTTCCTGCCTCCTATCTGGTAATCGTTCTTCATGCTGTCTTTTCCAGATATGCAGGGAACACCAAAGGCTTTTGTATATTCATATAAAGCCATGTTCGCCCTTACAAGCTGCGCAAGCTTGAACTCACCATCAGGGGTCTTTTCTGATTTCACAGGATCGCACCAGCAGAAGTTATCGATGCCTGCCACATGGTCAAGAGAACCTCCAACTGAGATATAGTTCCTGAGAGCTTCATCGATTGCACATGCTGTCATGTGGTAGGTATCTATGTCGCTATATCTCGGACAGATGCCATTTGCAATAACCACGCCTTCTATGCTGTCAAGCAGCGGGCGAACGATAGCGGCGTCGCTTGGTCCATCGCAGGTAAGGGGTTTTACCACAGAACCCCCCTGTACTTCATGGTCATACTGCCTGATAACATATTCTTTTGAACATATATTAAGGCGAGAGAGGAGTGTTTTAAGCATTCCTGTCAGGTCAACATCCCCGAGCACTGGTTCATCGAATTTCCTTACTTCCCACTGCGCTGTGAGTTTCATCGTGGGAAGACCTCTGTGCAGGAAATCCATATCTATATAAGCCACAGTTTTGTCGCCATACATCGCATGGAATATTCCACTGTCTGTAAAGCTTCCTATGACCGTAGCTTCAACGTCCCTTGTTCTTGAAAGCTGCAGGAATTCATCTATCTTTGAAGGCGGCACAGCAAGCGTCATTCTTTCCTGTGACTCTGAAAGCAGGATTTCCCACGGATCAAGACCAGAATATTTCAGCGGGCATTTTTCAAGCGCAATGATGCATCCCCCAGAAAGCTGCGCCATTTCCCCCACCGATGAGGAGAGACCCCCAGCCCCGTTATCTGTGATAGCATCATACAGTCCTTTATCCCTTGCTTCAAGCAGGAAATCCACCATTTTTTTCTGAGTAATGGGGTCTCCTATCTGGACAGCGGTCACAGGAGAATTTTCATCAAGTTCAACCGAGGAAAAGGTAGCGCCGTGTATGCCGTCTTTCCCTATGCGCCCACCAGTCATCACTATGAGGTCGCCAGGATGGATTTCTTTGATATGAGAGGGCTTTTCGTTTATTACCGAAGGCATTATCCCGCCTGTACCGCAAAAAACTAAGGGCTTTCCAAGATATCTGTCATCAAAAACGATGCATCCGTTAACTGTAGGTATACCGCTCTTGTTCCCTCCATGCTCAACACCCCGCCTTACTCCTTCAAATATCCTTTTGGGATGAAAAAGGCGCGCAGGGAGTTCTTTATTATAGAATGGCGAGGCAAAACAAAAAATATCTGTGTTAAAAATCAATCTTGCTCCCATGCCCGTGCCAAGCGGGTCCCGGTTCACACCCACAATGCCTGTGATGGCGCCGCCATAAGGGTCAAGGGCTGATGGAGTGTTGTGCGTCTCTACTTTCATCACCAGATTATAGTCACTGTTGAATTTTATTACCCCGGCATTATCTGTAAAAACGCAGACGAGCCATGGTTTATTGATTTGCATGGTTGCACTTTTAATAAAAGTATTAAAAAGCGAGTGTATGGTCTTTGTCCCGTTTTCATCCGTATATATTATCTGGCTATTGAATATCTTATGTTTGCAGTGCTCAGACCATGTCTGGGCAAGAACTTCAATTTCCACGTCGGTTGGAAGCGAAAGACCTGCCTTTGCTCGTTCTTTTTTAACATCAGCGAAATAATTACGTATCGTCCTCATTTCAGAAAGGTTCAGAGCAAGGAGCCGCCGCCTGCTTATTTCTTTTAATTCGTTATCGCTTACATCCAGAGCTATTTCCATGACAGAAGGTGTATGTTTTCCTCTGACAACTGGAAGCTGAAGATGCACACTTTTTTCTTTATCCCAGTCCTTAATGCTGATGATTTCCCATCTTTCAATGAGAGCGTTAGCAAGAAGTCGGCTTGCGATCTGTTCTGCCTCTTCTCTTTCAATGTTCCCTTTGATAAGGTACTGTCTTGAAAAATAAACCCCTTTCATTTCAGTTTTCAGCACATCTTCAGAGGCTTTTTTCGCAGTACCTCCAACATTATCTGTCACACCGTGTTTGAAGCCTATTTCTATCAGCCAGGAAAAATCATCAGCTAAGGGTGATGCAGAAAAAATCTGTATCACGGGGTCTGCAAATACTTTTTCACCAAGAAGTGCTGTGTCTTCTGGTGATAGCTCGGCGTCAAATGTATAAACATCGACAGTTCTGACAGATTCCACATCAATATGCAGGTCCTCGATTATTCTCTTTTTGATGTTTTCGCCCAGAGCGTCCCTTGTTCCTTTTTTGAAACCGACTTCAATCCTGCTGACCATTATTCTTTCCCTGTATATTAAGAGTCCTTCATCCTCTTTATAACTATCAACCCTGCGATAATAACAACCGCTATTAAAATAACTGCAATTATCCCGCGGCTATTTAATCCTGACTCAGTTTTATTTAGATCGAACTGTTTATCAGAATCAAGGAACAGGTGCTCTTCATATGTTCCGCCGCTGCCTGCTGCCCTGAGCGTATAACTCGTATTCAGTTGAAGCCCTGTAAAAACAAGCTCAGAGGCTGACTGCTCTGCTACTTTAGAGCCATCGTTCCATAATGAAATCTTATATTCTGTATCTGCTTTTACAAAGATACTTGCATATTTTTTAATGTTGGTAGCCTTCCCATCAGCGAACTGGAGACGAGGAGGAAGGTCAAGAACGCTAAGAAGCGTGGGTGCTATATCCTCCTGACCGTATTTTCCTGTTATCACACCGGGTGCGGCATTTGGAGAGAATATAACAAGCGGTATTCGCAGGCTTTCCTGCTTGGAAACGTATTTATCAGAGCTGTGCCCGCCTCTTTGTGCATTCTTCTTTGCAAAGGACATCCCGTGGTCTGCTGTCAAAAATAGAGCAATGTCATTCTCTGAAGCTGTTTTGTATAAGGGATAGAAATCCCTGTCAAGGTCTTCGATCAACCTGATATAGTCATCCTCCCCAAGATTATGACCCCCGCTGTCCACATCGCCCACGTTCACGGTCAGCAGGAATCTCTGGGAAGGATGATTTTTTATCATACTAACTACAACGGCGTTAGCAGCATCAATACCCCATTTATTGTACGCAGCATACTTCTCTACGCCTGATCTGTTATTCAGATACTGAGGGACCTCAGTTTTCCAGTCATACATCAATTCATAAATGCCAGTGGGCGGGTTTTTTGCCTGGATTGAAAAAAGCGGCTCATCAAGGGAATTGTTCTCTGCGAACAGGATTATATCCTGCTTTCCGCGCATATTCGAAAAATCTCCCTTTTCCATAACAGCAAGGTTAACAAAGCCATTCTGCCTTGCGACATCGTAGATAGTCGCATCCTGATAACCTACGATATCCTCATCCGCTTTTGAAAAACCTGTGACAATGACAGAGTGGGCGATGCCTGTCACTGGATGGGAAGTGCTGATGTCTATTATCCGTGTTCCGAACGTAAGGTTCTGGGCTCTTGCTTTTGAAAGCTCGCTCCCATCAAGGCTCAGAGGTGTAAGTTCAGGATAAAAATACGAAGAACCAAAACCATCCACAATAAAAAGGATTGCCCCATGAGGTCTTTTTATGTCGTTCAGTGCAACCTCTGGAACTGCGGAAGCGGCGCCTGATATCAGAACTAACAGCACTAAAAATATTAAAACTTTTTTAATACACATACATTTTTGATTTTTTGATATGGATCTAATTCTGAGACTGTTCTATTTTTTTTGAGATTTTTTCTTTCAAAAGCCTGCTGACTTCCTGACCACTCACTTTGCCTCTCAGCTCTTTCATGACAACGCCCATTAAGGGTCCAACCGAATTCAGCTCTTTTTCTTTGATAAAATCCATTTTAGAGTCTATGAGCCTATCGATAGCAGCTTCTAACTCTGTATTTTCTACCCCGATTCCGAGGGACTGAACAGCCTTATCTGCTGTTAATTCAGGCTTATTTGCGAGCGTCTTCAGTATCCCGCTGACAGCTTCATTTGGGATCTTTCCGAGGGACTGGAGTTTGAAAAGCTGGATAAGATGCCCTTCATTAATATTATTTACAGGTATCCCTTCTTTTCCAAGTTCATATAATGTTGTCTCAAGCGCGCGCACCACTATAGTTGCACTGGATTGCGGCGATTGTTTCATTATATTTTCAAAAAGAATAAAATTCTGAGAGCGTGCTATCTGTCTCGCCAGTTCCTCGCTCAATTTGAACTCTTTTATGTATCTTGCTCTGCGCTCTTCAATAAGTTCGGGTAATTTTATATTGTGAATCCTTTCATGCGTTATTGATACAGGCGGAACATCAGTTTCAGGATACATGCGCGCTGCGCCTGGAAGAGGTCTCATATACGCAGAATTCCCCTCAGGCAGCGCACGTCTTGTTTCCTCGGGAATGCATTCAAGCGCTTCCCTTGCCCGAACGATCACGGATTCAAGCGCTGCTTTTGCCCTGTCTTCTGCATCCGCCACCATGATTACACAATCCTCGTCCTGTGCGCCGACCGCTTTTCTGAGCGATTCGACTTCGTCTTCAGTGATGCCATACGCAGGCAATTCATCTGTATGGAATATGCCTCCGGCACCAGCTTTTTTGGCGCGCTCAGAGAACTCGGTTCCCAGCCGCCTGCCTGGCTGAATCTCTCTTCCTACAAAACCTGCAAACCCGGGCAGATTAATAGCATATACTATCCCACCTTTGGTTTTTCGTATCACTTTTGAGCCTGTATTCTCGAAAACTTGTGTCACATCGATGATCTTATCAGAAACTGTTGCTTTTCGTTTAGTAAGTTCCTTTTTTATCTCTAAAAGAGCAACCTGCCTCGCTGCTTCACGCTCTACAATCGTTTCTATCAGTGAAAGTTCCTGCACCCCTTTTATTTCAACCCTTGCTCCTTCTGCAATCGAGATGTTAATGTCCTGCCTTATAGTGCCAAGCCCGCGCTTTACTTTCCCTGTTGAGCGCACGATCATTCCGAGCTGCTCAGCTACCTCTCTTGCATGTGCAGGAGACACTATATCTGGTGCGGTCCCGATCTCAACAAGGGGTATGCCGAGCCTGTCAAGAGAATATATTACTGAATCGCCCTTATCTTCAACTTTCTGCGCAGCCTCTTCTTCAAGACAGAGCACATCTATCCCAACCTTGCCAGAAGACGATTCAAGAAAACCTTTCGTAGCCACAAGACCTGTTCTCTGGAAGCCGGACGTATTTGAGCCATCTATCACTATTTTTCGCATGGTGTAGAGTTCATCCATGATATTCATGTTCAGCATGAGGGCGATCATGAGCGCATAATCTAAGGCTTCCTGGTTCACTTCACGCGGAGGCTCTTCATCATTCTCGACAAGGCAGGTGGTATCGTATGCTTTATAAATGAATCTCTTTGCAAGCTTCATTTCTTCAAGTGCGGCTTTATCGATCACGCCCATCTCGCTCTGTGCAGGGCGAAGATACCTGAAAAATTCAAAACTTGATTCCTTTGTGTCACGAAGGAGCGTGGGGCAGCCGCAAAAGAGCTTTTCTCTGGTGTCAAGCTGCTGATGGATCTCAAGTCCGGCTTTTAATCCAAGTGCTCTGTAGTCGTGACTCATGTGTCCTCTGATAGGTTATGATGTATAAAATGATTGTGTTGGTAGAAAGAACTGCGCCTATGCTGAGCC
>JAWOKW010000380.1:0-3118 GCA_033854095.1 Candidatus Methanoperedens sp.
ATGGTCTCGTTTTCTTTAAGATTTATAGACTGGATTATGCCTTTCGTTTCTTCTTTAACATCTCTCAATCTCTGCATTTGCCCATCATAGGCTTCCACCTGTGCCTCGTCAGTATAATCAGTGCCGACCTGCTGCATTTCATTATACTGCCATCTGGAACGGTTAATTTTTTCCATATATATAAAATTTATATTATCAGTTATTTTCTCTTCTTTGAAAGTTTTGTATCCAAGCTTCTGGTAAATATGGATGTTCTTTTCACTCTTGTGACCTGTAAATAGTTCAAACCTCCTGCACAGATTGAAAAACCCTTCTATTTCATTCATTAGTTTTGTTCCGATACCCCGGTTCTGGAAGTCGGGATGAACAATAAGCCTTCCAACATAACATGAACCTTCTTTAGTAAATGCTCTCACTGAACCTATTATTTTACCTTCGATCACAGCTCTGAGAAAAACCTGCTCTTCGAAATCTCTTTTTATTTCTTTCAGAGTTTGGATGAGCGGAGCGATATTGAAGTCATTATAAATCTCTGCTTCGCTCTTATATGCCAGTTTTTGAAGCGAAAGTATCTCTTCTGCGTCAGAAATCTTTGCTTTCTCTAGTATCAGTTCCTCATGCATATAATCATCTATTTACCTGCTATCACTGTTATCATGCCTTTATTGTTTTCACAAAGACCAATAGTAAAACCAACCCTGAAAGCTCCATTCTTACCCATTCGATTGGGATGCGAAGCTTTCTGTAGCAGCTCACATCCAGTTTCCATTTGTCCCGGCGTTTCGTATAGATCATATCACTTACTTTTACATGTTCTGTTTCATATTCAAGTAAGCAGGTAAATATGGTCTCTGGGTCGCTTTTAACCGGGATTAACCTGTCCACGTCTTTTAACTCTGGAACAAGGTCTCTGAAAGTAAGAACGAATTTACCTCCAGCTTCAAGTGAATTGTAAACATCTGCAAACAGGCTTTTGACCTTTTCAAAAGAGTCAAGATGCGTCAGAGTATCACCCATGCATACACACAGCTCCACACTCTCAGGGCAATGAGAGGCAAAATTCAAAATATCATCCAACAGCCACGAATAATACCGCGCAAGATGTTTTTCATAATGTTCTTCTGAAGTAGCCATATGAATTCCTTATAAGGTCAACTACTTAAATAGTAGTAACGTGATGACCTTAGCTACTTATGTGTTTCAGAGGATAAAGGATTGCAGATGCGGCATATCGCTATAAAAAATCCAGATAAATGCAGAAGCTGCGGATTCTGTGACGAAATCGCATGTTCAAGCAGGTATGTAGGGTATTCAGACGAGTGTGCAGGTTGCGGAGCATGCTGCCTTGCCTGTCCGCATAAAGCAATAGAGATGATCGAAACACCGAATGGAAAAAGCGTTTCGATCAAATTGGATGGTGAGATTTTCTCGGTGCTGGAGCTGTGCTGTCCTTGTCGATGGGGAACTAAAGCCATGCTGTATTACAGCAGTTCGGGATGGAATGGATATTAATACACGAGCAAATGTTATCCCAAAAAGACCTGTCCACGGCTGGATGGGGCATGCTGTTGGGGGCGTGGGCACGCCGTGGCAGCTTAAGAGATCTTACAGTTACATAGAAGCTGCCTGCTTCACTGCAGGATGCAATTTCCGGTGTCCTCAGTGCCAGAACTGGATACCTTTTCGCACATAACAGGCGTGCAGGATAAAGAACTTGCTAAGAAATATCTGGATACGGCATGGAATGCACTGAAGTATCTTACTGATAATTATACTGATAAAGTCTTCTTGGGTATCGGGATTCCATACAACAAGGACCTTATCTCACTTGACGAAGTCAGGAAAATGGGAGAAAAAATATATGAAGAAATGGTCAATGTGTGGAATGTACTGACCGGAACAGGATTAAAAACTGTGATCTGCCAGACCGCAAAGGGTCATATCGGGCCTGTGCTATAAAGGAAGAATAGAGATGAAAATTAGAATCGGAAGAAGGAGGAACAATCACTATGAAGCCTTTGCTTCTGAAGGTGTTCACCATGTCACTATTCCCGGCGTAATGAGAATTCATATGAGACGAGAGAAAAACGGCAGCAATATCGTGTGGATTAATGGAATCGATATGCTCGTAGTGAATAAAACAGCGGCTGATTTTATTGACGTTTTTATTAGCAAAGTCTGGGAGAGTAATTCAAGGGGGACAGTATCTCAAGAAATGATAGAAAAAGCCGTGGCTAAAGGCATGAAAAAAATATACCCTGGAATTCCTGAAGACCGCTTAATTAAGGATTTTAATATAGTATACGACACTCTTCAGAGCATTGCAAGAGGAGCCTGCCCGATCCACGATTTAAAACTGGGTGTTCGGGAAATAAGCCCTATTGATTGGACTGCGCCGCCCCGCATAGACCTTGCAGTGACCTACAGATGTAATAACAATTGTTATTTTTGTTATGCAGGCGGCTCAAGAAGTTTGAAGGAGCTTAACACTGATCAATGGAAAAAGGTGATCGATCTTCTTTGGAAAATTGGAGTTCCTCAAATAGTTTTCACAGGCGGTGAAGCGACCTGTAGAAAAGACTTAGTGGAACTTGTGAGATATTCACGTCAGTTTGTCACCGGGCTGATCACCAACGGTCGCAGGCTTTCAGAATCAGCAGAGGATCTGCGAGATGCAAGTCTTGATTATGTCCAGGTAAGTCTGGAATCGCATGAGGAGAATATTCACGACAGAATGGTAGGAGCAGACGGCGCCTGGAAGGAAACGGTTCAGGGAATTAAAAAAGCTCTGACGTTGCGAATGGATGTAGTCACTAACACTACCTTGACAAAAGAGAATTACCAGCAGTTTCCTGCTTTGATAAGATTCGGCAAAGAGTTAGGCCTCAAAACCATGGCATGTAATACCTTGATCTGCAGCGGTAAAGGATCTAAGGCAATACAAAGCCAAGGCCTTGACGAAGCAAAACTCAAAGAAGTATTGCTGGAAGCCCAACAAGTTGCCCAGGAAACAGGGATTGATTTGAAATGGTATTCCCCCACCTGCTATAAGCGTTTAAATCCTATCGAACTCGGACTGGGTATAAAAGCCTGTTCAGCAGCTCAGTATAATATGACA
>JAWOKW010000381.1:0-2915 GCA_033854095.1 Candidatus Methanoperedens sp.
TTCCTTAAATTAAATCCTAACATTACAAGTAGAAAAAATGGGATTATGAAATGTATTAAAGGTTCAGGCATAGTCTATTCTTCCATCATACTCTCATCTATTTTATCAACAGCAGTAAGAATCCCTCAGTTATGGTGAAATAATTCACTCCACCCATATTTAAGGATTCCTCTTGACTTTTTATATATAATATAATGGCTCTCTCAGATCATGTTAAGAATCCCAGACATGAGCGGATGAAGTAATAGTGCCTGTTATTAAAAATGATGGTATTGGTTTTTCCCTTAATTTCCAGATTTCCAACTCACCCTTTGCCCTTCATTCTTTCTTACCATGCCTCTTAATAGCACCGCATTAACAACATTTTAGAAAGTATTTATTTTTTCAATTTTCTGTTGTTTAGCGATTGGCGTGGCTTGTGCTTATCGGCTTTAGCCGATTGGCTTTTATATAGCAGCTTAAACTGACTTATTATTAATATAATTACGAGCAGGCCAATCGCCTCGAAAGCTGGAGTTTTCTGAGTTGGAACTGGAGTAATATTTGGTACATTATTTGATACTGTAATTGCAGGTTTTATTGGTGTTACGTTACTGGACAAAGCATGAGTATACAGAGATTCTGTAGTTTTTGCAATCATTTTTGAGTAGGAGTATTGAGAAATTTGCTCAAATGGATTAGTCAAAATTCCTCCATATTCATATGCACTAACTGCAAGTGTCGGTTCAATGCCTTCGGATCTAACCTCATTTATTGTAGTTTCTGCAGCCATTGCACTTTGATTTATTCTAACTGATGGGTCTTGCAAACCTGATAATTCTATGAAAGTGCCCAAACTAGCAATGGCTTGAAGAGAATCGAATATGCTACCAGAATAATAACCACGATCTATCTCTTTTTGAGCAGTAGTTGTATCACCTAAATTTAGGTTTAAACTAGGATGACCACTTTCAGAAATCAATGAATCTACATAAGTGCTAATCGATTGTGCCTGGCTCAAATACCAGCCAGAACGTTCTTTAAGTACATCTTCTGGTATTACTTTTCCAGATGGGACAGCAAGAGTTAACCACCATTGTGCAGATTTAGCTCTTTCATTTGAGAGTGCAAGTGATGTAATTATATCTGCAGTATTATTGAGATTTTTTACATTTTCCAATGTATTGTTTGCATCCATTATTCTGGATTCTGCAGCTCCAATAACTTCTACGTCGGTTATTCCATTGGATTTAAATTTATCGAGATCATTTTCTGATGACTGTATCTGTTTCTCAACAGTATTAGTTAGGTCTTTTACATATTGTTCTTTATTTGCTTCTTGATTATACTGATATTGCCATTGAGCAGTAAGGATATTAACCATTGATTGGAAATAGAGAGATGTCGCAGCATAATATTTTTTATTATTAAACAATCCATCTGCCTTATTTTGCAAGTCTACAGAATTTTTAATTAAATCGCTATTTATTGATTTTGAATTATTATACATATTTTCTGATTCGTTTTTTAGCTGTAATGCCAGAGGTTGCAATAGGTTAAGATAATTTGATGTATATACCGTTTTATTTATGGATGGTTTATTAATATCATGTCCTGTAAATGCTAAAACAGCTTCTTGAATTGTAGCCACTTCTTTCACAGTTACGTTTAATTTCTTTCCTAATTGTCTCAGATCTACAGTCTCTTCTTTTGTTTGAGTTATAAAGGGCATGCTAACAGTAGAAACATTGGTCGTAGTTACTATTAATTGTCCTTGAGGAACAAGAAACAGGGTAGTATTTTTTGTTGCTGCTGCCTCTAACTTAAAAGGTATGCCACCTACTGGACCTATTGTCTCATCAGGATCAATCATTCCAGTCATTACTACACCAGGCTTTATTGTCCATTTATTTATAGCAGCTATTGTGGCCACTGTCAAAGCTCCTCCTGCTGAAGGTCCTCCAATAATAGGTGAATCTATTTCTATAATGTAATAAAAATCATATTTACTTTCATCTATCCCTAATACATCAGACGCAACAATAGCTGCAATTCTTGCCGAACCTTGAAGATCTACTTGTGTATAAGGATTGGTATCTACAAAAACATGCCCTGTTCCATTCGTAACGATAACTTGAGCATTAAGATAACTACCTACTTCTCCGTTATCTGACATTCTATCCGCTACCAAAGGAATTGTAACTCCATTTTCAAGTGCATGGACATTGCTTATAGTCAGAATAGATACAGATAACATAAATATTGCTAAAAAAATTTTTCTTCTCATATTCTTTCTCCTGTTTTAGGTATTATTTTTAAATCTCCTCTTATATTCTATTCTTTCTTTTTTAGAGTTGCCAAACAGATATATCATGGCTTCATTCCCCCGCGTCGACTGGAGTGAACCTCATTGTGTGTACAACCAGTTAAGAAACTTCACTACTTAAAACCTCCCCTCAGATTTTTCAAATTCTTCAATCCTTGCATTGAACAAAGATATATTCCTTGCATCTTATAAAGGGAGTACGGTGGACACATTTTTCAAGAGAAGATAGTCTCCAAATCTATCCATGTGCCTTTCTATTCTTCAGTTTTTCTTTAAGCTCATCAGCATTATAAAGGAATATCCCATTAGCAATATTAATCAGTTCCTGCGAGCACTCAGCCTGGGAATAAACCTGTCCGGCGAGCAGGTCAATCCAGACTTGAGGCAGGTACTTCATTTTATGGACCATCCCGCCCTCCATATCAGGTGCAGCATGCCGTATCCTGCTAATTCCGGAAGTTATCATTCGTATCAGGCACATGGGACAGGATTCAAGGGACGTGTATAGCGTGAAACCACCCGGATTAAGAATATGCTGATGAGCATCTTCAAATTCATCCATGACCACCATCTCACCATGCCGGTCGCTGCGGAAGTATGGATTGAACAC
>JAWOKW010000382.1:0-3312 GCA_033854095.1 Candidatus Methanoperedens sp.
TACGACCGCATAATTATATTCACGGAACATAACAAGCTCGTTCATAAAATAAGTAGAATGCTTTTAATCCCTTCAATAACCTACGAAACTCCGCCTAAAGAAAGAGAATATAACCTTGAGGCTTTCAGGAACGGCATCTTTACAAGGATGGTCACTTCCAAAGTGCTTGACGAAGGGGTGGACGTCCCTGAAGCGAACGTTGGTATAATTCTGTCAGGCAGCGGTAGTGTAAGAGAGTACAAACAAAGGCTTGGTCGAATCCTGAGGATGAAGGAAGGAAAAAAAGCTGTAATGTATGAAATAGTAACAACCGACACAAGCGAAGTTGGCACATCCATAAGAAGACACAGCAAACCTAAAACCCCTGTCGCAAGCGCTCCTGCAGCCCCGGAAAATGGTAGTAACAACAGTAACAACAGTAGCAATAGTAATATCAATACCAGCAGTGATGGTGGTAACATCGCTGCCAGCGCCGCTCTCCCCAGCACGAAAGGTGGATAAAAATGCTGCCAAGCGAGCTTCTTGTTGCTGTGTTCAGCCGTAATGGAAACGTGTTTGTAAAGTATGCAAGGCACGACTGCTATGCGGCAGCATCTGATCTCACAAATATCTTTTCACAAAGCGCAGGGAAGAAAAGGAAATATCTGAATGCAGCTCTTGATAACTATTTGGAGCAGCATTTCGATGTGGATGCCAGAAGAGTTCGCGGATTATTCGAGCTTTTAATGCGCAGGTGCACTTTCTCTTCTGAATTCTCTCCTGAAGATTCTGATGAAATACCACCTCTTGAAATAAGAAAAAAGGTGTTCGAACATGCAAAGCATACATCAAACGAAGAAGAAAGAAAAGCTGCAATGAAAGCTGCATCAAAAGAACTGGGGATCAACACAGATTACTTGCTAAGCCGTATGTTCGCTGATATGGAAGATGAGCAGATAATAACACAATTTGATGCTATTGATGCAAAAACCCTGATAAAGCTGTACAATCTATCACTTGTTCAGACTCTTTTATTTAAAGCTACTGAAATGGAATTTTCTGTGGATGCGAATGCCAGGGAGGTTTTCAGTGCAATGAAAAGACTTGGACTGATGTATCATGCTTATCAAACAGACCGGCTGTACGTAAAAGTAGACGGGCCGATGTCGGTATTAAAGCTGACTGAAAAATACGGTACCTCTTTTGCAAAGCTCCTCCCTGCAATTGTGAAATCTGATAATTTTAATTTGAAAGCATTCATTGTGAGAAGAAAAAATGATGTCCGCCAGTACATCTTAAATCTTGATTCGAAGCATAAATGGTTTTTCTCTGAAGTTCCTTCGCCTTCGATAGTGCCAGCAATAACACAAGAATATGAAAAGGGAACGGGGAGGAAAGACGATTATGACAGTCGTGTGGAAGAAAGATTCGCAACCGATTTCAAATCTCTTGACATTGGGTGGACATTGCGCCGGGAGCCGTGCGCGCTCATCACCAAAGCCGGGACTGGGGTAATTATCCCAGACTTTGTATTTGAGAAAGGAAATTTGAAAGTGTACATGGAGATAGTTGGTTTCTGGACTGAGAGTTACTTAAAGAAAAAATTCGAGAAGCTCAATGCTGTCAAAGATAGAATAATAGTAGCAGTAGACGAAACGCTTGTCTGCTCCAGATTAAAAGAAAAAGAAAATATGAATCAATACCTTCGCCACATCACTATATCCATAAGATAAGATGAATAATTCTGGGATATATCACACATTCCATTCAGTAGATATATCCCAGGAACTTGCATGTTTAACATTATTTCTTATCTTCAATGTTTAAAAACCTGTCTGAGTTCAACTGCTATATCTCAGTTGAATGTCATCGTGACAGCGCTATTATCCATGACCGGTCGAGTGACTATGCTTGGTATATCCCGTTGGGCAGATGAAGGTGGAAGTTATCGCACTGTTCAACGATTCTTCAATACCCCTATTGCATGGGCAAAAGTTCACTGGTGCCTGATTCGTCATTGGTTTCTATCGCCTGACGACACATTCATCGTAGCAGGTGATGAAACAGTAGTGACAAAATCAGGCAAGAAAACTCACGGCCTCGATCGTTTTTTCTCGTCGTTGTATGAGAAAGTGGTTCCTGGATTATCTCTGTTCACTTTATCTTTGATCAGTACAAAGCATCGAACATCCTTTCCGCTAATGATTCAACAAATTATTCGCTCTAAAGAAAAAACAACATGCACAGAAGACTTGAGCTCTACAGGCAATAGCAAAGAATATCAAAATAATAGCAAATCCAAAGAAAGAAAACGCCCAGGTCGACCTAAAGGCAGTAAAAACAAGAACAAAGAAAACGTTGATTTATCACCGCATCTAGATTTTATTCAAAGTATGCTGAAGAAAGTTCTGCAGGTCGTTGACAATTGCACTATCCTCACCTATTTTGTGCTTGATGGTGCCTTTGGAAATAATTATGCCCTGCAAATGGTCAAACAATGCGGGATGCACTTGATTTCTAAACTTCATCGTAACTCTGTGCTCTACTTTCCTTATTCAGGTAAATATAGCGGTCGTGGTGCAAGAAAGAAATATGGAGATCGAGTCAACTATGACAATATCCCAAAAGAGTTTTTGAAAGAAACCTCCTGTGAAAAATCAATTCAAACTGAAATTTATCAAATGACACTGCTGCATAAGCTATTTGCTCAACAGCTAAATGTTGTCATTATTGTGAAAATGAATCTAAAAACTCATGCAAGGTCGCATGTAATTTTATTCAGCAGTGATCTGGATTTGCCCTACGAGAAGTTGGTTGATTACTACAGTCTGCGATTTCAGATCGAGTTCAATTTCCGAGATGCAAAGCAATATTGGGGATTGGAAGATTTCATGAACGTCAAGAAAACGCCAGTCACTAATGCGGTCAACCTGGCATTTTTCATGGTCAACATCTCTTATGCTCTAATCGACAAGGTCCGTAAACATAACCCCCTATTTGGAGTTCAAGATCTCAAGGCATACTTTAGGGCAGGCAAATATCTATACGAAACATTAAAATTGATGCCGGAAAAGCCTGATCCAATTTTAATTCAGCAAATGCTTTCACAAATAACTAAAATAGGCAGTATTAATACTCCTTAATGGCGAAGGTATTGCTTATACAATATGATATTGCATGTCCGCTGTTACCATGTATAATCTGTAGCACAATACATTTACCATATTGTGTTTCCAAAGATATACTAATATCGAATCCGTAGATTTTAATTATCGATGTCAATATCACAATTAATGCAATAATTACAACAATGAAACCGATTAAATTTCTCAC
>JAWOKW010000383.1:0-5449 GCA_033854095.1 Candidatus Methanoperedens sp.
AATATCCTTAAAAAAGCATTCGGAAACTGGGGTGAAGTTATAGGAGGAACTTTCTATGCAAGCATTTCGATACCGCTTGGTGTATTCGGCTTTGCAGAAGATGACGAAAAAGCAAAGCAACTCCTTCTAAAATCTATCAGCGACTCTATATCTGCAAGATATTTCTATGTCTTAGAAGCTGAATAAGACCTTCCACGCGAGCAATGTGTGCAGACCCCATCTCTTGTAATACATTGAGAACATACTAATCTACCGCACAGCATGCAGGTGTACAGTTTCGCTGTCCGCCTACAGATACTGCAAATTCCCATTAATTCCATAACATTACGAAGCCTGATAAAGGACAAAGTATTCTTCAATCACCCAGGATCCAAGCTCATGAGGCTCCTTTTTTTTCCCTTCATTGATTAATACAGGTCGTTTTGGCTGGATTTCAGATATTTTCTTATTCATTTTATATCAACAACATCCATTAAGGATGACAGTCTCCATTAAACTGGAGTCATTACAAGCACTTAAAGCTATCGATTTAATATAGAAGCTTTTTATCCACCTGTGACCACTCTCAGGACTTCCACATTATCTGGAGCCACGTTCTCATCAAGAGGCACAGGGCTGCCGTTATGGAATACAATAGCTATCTCAGGGTTGATATGAAGCGCCTCAAGCAGTTCTTCATATGTAGAATTCTCACAAACATCCAGTGTTTGTTCTTTGACACCTCCAGAAAGGATTTTAACCCTTACCTTCACATTTTTTCCTCTTCAGATAATTCTTCTATCTCAGGCTTAACTTTTGTTAGATCTTCAAGATGCTCTTCAATTAATTTATCTTCTAATATCTGCTGCTTTTTTTTGCCTTTCCTTTCCAGTTCCCGCTTTTTAAGTTTCGACATCAATCATGTAATTTAGATTCCTGTGTTTATTAATGTTTGGGTAAAAAAAGAGAAATGGGAAAAAATCCCATTTCATTTACTGTCCAGTGGTTAATGCTGCTGCACTGTCGTTGGTGGATGTCCCGCCGCCAACTCCGAGACCTACAATCTGTGAACCGTTGCCGTTGACGTATAGAGCTTTGCCTGGTGTCCAGCTATATGTCTTATTGCCGACTCCAAATGCTCCGCCAGAGCCGTTACCGTACACTGCGATATTGACCTGTCCTTCAACAGCGAAGTTGCCAACGCTGTAGTTGCCCTGTTGGCCCTCAACTGCGCTGAATGAAAGCTTGTAGCCCTTCTGGAAGTTGATGTCAACTGCGACGTGAGTATGACATGCTATACATGCGCCGTTAGATGCGCCGTAGCCGTATCTATCTACAGTATCCTTCTGTCCGCCAAATGCAGGCGTCTGCACGAACGCTCTGTGGGCTTCTACTGAACCTGTATCATTGGGAGCCGATGTTATACCAAATCCACCTGCTTCAAGGCTGGCTTCAAATGTCGGCGTATGCGCCGCAGTTGAATAGTGGCAGTTCGAACAGTTGCTGTTTGGATTCGATGCATCGATTAACCAGTTTGCATGGTTATATGGTTCTGGAGTGCTGATTTGATATCCTGGAACACCTTTCGTCTGATCTCCGCCATGGCATTCAAGACATGAAACCAGCGATGCAGCATGGTACTTTGTACCTGGAGTTACTTCTCTTGAACCTGCGCCTACAAGGCTTTCAGCCGAGCCGCTCCATGTGACAGCTCTCGGGTTAAAGGCTGTGGTTTGTGTTGCCGGGTTTGTATCTTTGGGAGCACCGCCAGATTCTGTTGCTACTTCGCTTGCATACGAGTAGCTGTAATTTGAACCACCTACACCATTGGTTGAAAGGCTGCCTGAGTAGTTAAAATTATCCTGGTTATTACCGAATTGCGTCTGGTTTACAAATAATGTGCCGTCAAGATTATAGGTATTCCCATACCAATTATCCACTGTCATGTTTGCCTGGTATACGATTGCCTTGGGGAAGTTACCCTGCTCAAAGTTCTGGACTGTAGTTACGAGGTAAATTCTGCCGCCTGTAGCATTGGTGTATGTTATCTTCGAATACGCATCATCACCGCTTGCGAAGCCGTTCTCAGCCCTGTGGCAGTACTCGCACTGGAAATCTGCGTGCGGTCCTTTTGTACCCGTAACTGATGAATATCCTTGAGTTGTCAATTCTGCTTTCACATCACCGTGGCATTTCTGACACGGAATCTGATTGCCTGTTGCGTCTATGTTGTAGAACGAGTGCTGTCCTGCGAACAATGCCATTGTTGATGGCAGCGCGAACACACCAATTCCAACTAAGGCGATTAAGGCTAAACTAAGTTTTGCGTTCATTTAAATTCCTACCTATTTTTATTTCTATCCTGTATAGATTCGTTTTAAAAGAACGATGCAACTATAATGACTCAACTGTAACGCTTCAATTATAACGAATCCTATCCAAACCCATAAAGGGTACTCGTAGGTATGAATTCCAGGTTATATATCATTTATTTGAAAATTTTTTCAAATAAATGCCTTTTAGTTGAAAAAAAATTCAATTCAATTTAGTTTCAATAAGCAAGCACAATTATAACTTTATTTCAAAAAAAAGTTTTTATATTATCAATACAGATATACATTGTGCCTTTGCAGCCGAATCATGCCGATCCTTTCCTATCTTCAAAAATGATTTTTCCTGCAAGGGCTTTAATTTTTACTTTATATTTACTGAAGAAGTGGTTAACCAGTAACCACCTCCTGAGCATTGACATTCAGCCCATACAGGCTCTGGCGCGCATCCTGGAAATAGAAGCGCTCCAGAAGTATATTTTCTTCTTTCAATCGGCTCAGAGCATATCTGACTGTTCTCGCCGGAAGATAGGTCTGCCTCGCAATATCCTTCTGCGTCAAAAAACCGCTGGATTCAAGCACTTTAAAAACAAGCTTTGCTGAGGGTGGTAAATGATCTATCTTCGCTGGCTCAAATTCTCGAATACTGGTTGCAAAGACGATTCCTCATTGGTTCATCACCAGCCTTTACTATAATTCTATCCTTTATAAACCTATCCAATGAGGCAATAATTTTATTTTGATACGGAATGCTTGTTCACAGAAACCAAAGCGAACATACCCATGCTGTAGTGTTCGATTTTAAGCGTCATGAACCCTGCTTCTCTTAGAGCTTCTGACATCTCATTCAAGGAGAATATGCTTGCAGGGTTCCCGAACAACACCTCGAACTTAGGAAAAATGCTTGCCTTAAAATCAAAATCCACTATCATAAGGATTCCTCCGTGCTTCAATACCCGCCCAGCCTCGATAATCGCTTTTTCATAACCAGGCACATGGTGAAGTACTGTTATTGAGATAACAGCATCAAAGCTATTGTCTGGAAAATCCAGAGCTAGCGCATCGCCCCATTCTACTTTTATCCTGTCCTGAAGACCATTTTTTCTGACGTTCTCGATTGCCGCTTCGACCATATCATGTTCATTATCGATGCAGGTAAACCTTGAGTCTTTTAGCTTCTCTGAAAAGAAAATAGCTCCGAGTCCCTGACCCGTGCCTATTTCAAGCACAGAAGCCGAAGGCGAAAAATACGACATGAAAGCAGGGAATATTTTATTTGCCATTGACTTCCAGATGTATGCATGTAACCTCGATTTGCAGTAGAACTTTTCTATACCTGAGATCATAAATTATTTTTGGTTATGATAATATAAAACAATTGCGATGACAAGAGTTATAAAAGTTATAACATTAGCCGCAATAATAATGGAATCCCTGAGATACAGCCCGTAGAGAGCCCACAGGAGGACGCCTGCGCTGAACTGGAACAGCGTAATAAGGCTCACGTCCTTTGATGATTTTGTCCTGAGCATTTTTATTATCTGCGGCACGAACCCGAATGTAGTAAGAAGTGCTGCTGTAATCCCGATTAAATACCATTCCATGTTTTCGATCTTCTTAAAATCAATATCTGCGGAATCTCCCAATCATTTTGCGATTGCATACGAGCCGAGTATTTTTAGCATCCTGACCTTACTCTTTACGTTTTCAAGAGCATCTTTTACTATCCCATCTTCAAGATGCCCTTTCATATCAATATAAAAAAGGTAATCTCCAAGAGTTCTTTTTGTTGGGCGGGATTCGACTTTTGTTAGATCTATACCTTTATTTGCAAATTCCCCAAGAATACCATAAAGTGCGCCTGGCTTATTTTTTTCAAGATATATTATGATTGAAGTTTTATCATTACCAGTGGCAGGCGGAGTGTTTTTTCCTATCACGATAAAGCGCGTAAAGTTCTCGTTCATGTCCTGGATATCCTCAGCCAGGATTTTAAGACTGTATCTTTGTGCAGACTCCCTCGATGCAACGGCTGCTATGTCTTTTGACTCTGAAGCCTGTTTTGATGCCAGTGAGGTGCTCAATGTTGAGCGCACTTCTACGTTCTTAAAGTTCTTTTTAATAAAACGCCTGCACTGGGCTAGTGCAGATGGATGGGACATGATTATTTTTATATCCTCAAGTTTGCTTTTTGAGAGGAGACAATGTTTTATCTGAACCACTACCTCACCCGTGATTTTCAACTGTTGCTCCATGAGAAGATCAAGTGTGATAGTAATCGATCCATCTAAGGAATTCTCGATAGGCACGATACTGCAATCCACTTCGTTTCTCACAAGTGCATCCACTGTATCTATGATGTCATTGTAATACTGCAGCTTAGCAGTTCCATCCCACTGTTTCGCGGCTTTTTCTGCGTAAGAACCCTGCGGTCCTAAAGTTCCGATCTTCATTTTTGGTTATTTTGGGATATTCGACAGCAATACAAGTCCTCTATCTGTTAGCCTGAATGTATCTTCTTCAATTTTAAGGTAATTCCCTTTCACAAGGAAATCTATCTGGAAATTGAAAACTGCGTAATTCACACCCACTTCCTTTTGGAGTTCGCTCCTTTTTTTACCAAACACACCTATAGCTTTTATCATCCTGCGCCTCACTGGATGCTCAAGCGCCTTGACCATGAGTTCGTGATCAGCGACCTTTGCCTCACGCACAGAAGGTCTTCGCTCAAGCATGGCTTCAAGTTCATCATCACTTATTTCTACTAATGACATTTTTGGTCACTGTTCAAGTTTATCCTTCTCAGTGCGATTCTATCTCTTCAATCTGATATTGATTGTACTCCAGTCCTCTCCTACATCCCTCAGAGTTCCAACCGAGCCTGAAATCATTCCAAACAGGAACTTCCTCACAAAATCGTTCATCTGTATTTTTTTCCCGTCTATCTCTAAATCAATATTGTTCATGAAACTACTATATGTTACGGATTCATAATAGTTTTGCTATGAACAGGAACTGTCATTTATAATTTCGTGTATGGTCTCCAGTAATTTTTCAGCCGCGTAAGGCTTGGATAAAAAAGCCTGTATATGAATATCATCAACTTTCGCAAATTTGTCTTTCTCAGTTAATCCACTGAC
>JAWOKW010000384.1:0-4792 GCA_033854095.1 Candidatus Methanoperedens sp.
AGAATTGATAGTCTGCCTTCTGGAAAATAACAAAGCTCATATTTCTAAACTGGGTGAGATATTGTCGATCAATGGTGCAAGTGTAATGGGATGCATACAACGTATACGTCGTTTTTTGTCAAATAAAAGGATGAAAGAAAAATCGTTTGATGCTACCAGCACTATATGAAATTTAGTTTCGAGGAGAGGAGCATCGTACCTAAAATCTCTAATATCAATTTTATTATATTGCTAAAATTGTTTTTTATGTGTAATTGGTATAAAAATGTAAGCTACTGAACTGCAAGCATAAAAAACAGTTAAGCTTAAATGGTGAACCTATCAATTGGTAACCACCCATTACATGTGGTAGAAATTAAACCGCAGATGAACGCAGATGAACGCAGATTTAATGCATCGGTGAGTGTAGAAAAAGATTGTCCAGCATATCTATGTATGTTACCAACCATGCATATATGCAGAGTCCAGACAACCCTAATTTGAGCCTTTCATGGTGCTCTGAATTATCTTGCGCAGGATAGTCGAATTGTTATCCGCGCCCATCTGCGATTTAATTTTATTCACCAACACAAATTGAAACGGTCTCTAAGAACCTATCCTGATAGGCTATAAGTCCTCTTATGGTCTCGAAGGTCTTTAATTTTTTCTGAAAAGCATGTATTTAATATGCAACAGTGAAATGAGAATAATCGTATCGGGCTAAAAATGGTTGAAAAAAGAGCAGTTAATCCAGATGATGAAGTCGTACTCTGTGATAATGTTGATTTTGAGATAACTGCGGACGAGTTGAGCAAAAAAACACAGCCCAGAAAACTAAATAGAAAACTAACTACAGTTAATGCATCAATACTTGGCGCATTTAAAGAATTAATGGGCAGAAAGAAAGAATCAAAAGATATTTGTCCCTGTATCATTCACACATCCAAAAACCAGAGAACAATAACGCTTGACTGTAAGAACTGCCGCCTTGGCGAAGCCTCAATCACGGATGCAAGGTGCAGAAAAAATATTTTTAAGATATTGATTTCAGAACCTGTAGTTGACCGCCTTGTTCTTTCATATCTTTATGAAAGAGACTATGAGACGGAAAATCTAAAATTTCTGTACCTGCTTGCAGATTTTATCGACAGCATTGCAGTATATAAAGATGCAGGAACTGGTAAAACTGAAGAGGCTCAATCGATACTATCGATTATCGCAGCGAGTACTTCTGATCCGATAAAAGCATATTTAGACCTTAAAAATAAAGCTCAGCCTGGCTCGATATTAGAAAAAATGATCACATGCGCTCCTCAACTTGCGAACAGGATCAAAGGCGATAAACCGAGTTCGTATTATTATGAACGCATCATCAAGTCGCTGGTAAGACCTCGCTTTTCTTCATCGCGGCTGTATACCGTTCCGCCTTTAAATACAGAATTTCTCGAAGGATATGAAATACAGAGAAGAGAAGGCAGGGTCATGCCGATTATTTTGTATAAATTTACGGACAGACCAGAAACCCTGTATTTTGCGATGCCTGCTGAATATAACATGAGACCAGAGGAACTTGAGGTCATAGAAGCTGTCAGGAAGAAACTTATGAGGCACAGACCAGAGAACCTAAAGTTCGCGGAAACTGCCAATTCAAGAGAATATTTCATGAGGCTTGGAAAGCAGCTTCTTTCAGAGGAAGGGTGCAGGATGGGTATGAAACTCACCCCTGAAGAACTCAATACGTTCTCAGACATAGTTGCAAAATACACGTCTGGCATAGGGATTTTAGAAGATGTGCTTTCTGATGAGCGCGTTAGCGATGTTTATGTGAACTCGCCTTCTGATATAAATCCGATACATGTAGTTGTGGACGGGGAAGAATGCATCTCCAACATATATTTATCGCAGGATGATATCGATTCAATGATCACCCGCTTCAGAGCGTTGAGCGGGCGCCCATTCGGCGAAGCAAACCCTGTGCTGGATATGGACCTGGCAGAGTTTAAAACGCGTGTTTCTGTCATCGGAAATCCGTTAGCTTCGGGCGGGCTGGCGTACGCCTTTAGAAAACATGCAAAAAATCCCTGGACGCTTCCAAAGCTTATAAACGCAGGATCAATTACACCTCTTGCTGCTGGTTTATTGAGTTTTTTGATTGACGGTCAGTCCTCTATACTCATCACAGGTGATGCAGGTTCAGGGAAAACATCTCTGCTCGAAGCCATGCTTCTTGAGATACCCCAGAAATACAGGATATTGACGATTGAAGATACACCTGAACTGCCAATAGAAACCCTTCAGAAGCTTGGTTGGAAGATACAGGGAATGAATACGAAATCATCCGTGGCTGGAAGTGAGGCAGAGATAAGACCAGAGATAGCCCTGCGCGCTGCACTCAGAATGGGGAACTCAACGCTTGTGCTTGGTGAAGTGAGAGGCCCGGAAGTAAAGGTCTTGTATGAGGCAATGCAGGTGGGCGCAGCAGGCAATTCTGTTATCGGCACTATCCACGGCGCATCCACAGGCGCTGTTTTTGAAAGAATCGTGAACACGCTGGGCGTGCCTGCTGCGTCTTTCAGAGCCACAGATGCTGTGGTTGTCTGCCAGAATGTCAGGATAAGCGGCAGCATGAGCAAGAAAAAAAGAGTGGTACAGATAGCCGAGGTCACAGGCAGCGATTGGGGAGAACGTTCTGACGCTATCGATATATTCAGTGATATTATGGTGTTCGATGCTGCACAGGACAGAATCATCACTACCGACCTGCTGGATCAGGGACAGTCAGAACTTGTGAATAAAATCTCTAACAGGTGGGGTCTGAGCGTGTACGAAGCCTCTCTGAACATAAAGGTGCGCGCAATGATCAGGGAAGCAATCGCAAATGCAGGTAAAAAAAATTCAAAATTTGTCGAAGTGGATATGGTCAGCAAAGCCAACAATATGTACTGGTTCTATCTTGAGGAAGAGCGGAATGAGCATGGGAAGGTGGATTTACAGGACGTGTATGATAGATGGGTTTCATGGTACAGGAATTTTGTGGATAAAAATCATGGTTTATAGACCTGTCAACAACAAATTGAAATAAACTCATTTCTTTCTCTCAAACTGCAACAGATACAGGTCGGGTCTTGGCATTTTCCCTTCACCGCGTGCAAATTCAGGATAGCAGCGGCTACACAGCATACGCCAATTGAGCGATGCCACGATAGAACTTCCCGGCACAAGCCGTGCGAACGTCACTGTCGGCTTGACCTCAAGGTTAGAAGCCATTTCTTTTAGAAAAGGGAGAAGCTGGGGTTCGAACACCTCAAGGTCTTCTACCTCAAGCCCTCTTGTATTTGCTGTGATCCCTGCGCACCCGCATGGGAGGGCGAACATATCAAGCTCGATTAAGAGTATGGGTCTGCCTATCAGTTTCCTCATTTTCTCTTCAAAACCTGCTCTGTTCTTTAAAAGTTTTGATGTGATCATGCCTTCACTTCCAGTGGCGCAAGAGTTTCAAACTCTGTCCCTCCTTTAGTATATACCTGAGTAATCTTTTTTGTAAGAACTTTGCAATAGCCACATCTTTTGCATACCTTCTTGCAGTTCTTCCACTGCTCGATAACGCCATCAAGGCTTTTGTTGGGTATATAGAAAAGGTCCTTCAAATCCTTGGGGCAGTCAAGGAGGTCCATGAGATTTCCATTATAGCGTTCATTATGATATGCATTTACACAGTTCAGGATCCACTCCACGAAATGCGTCCTCCCCCCTATCTTATAGACATCTGTAATATCGCTGTACTGTCTGATATCCTCAGGTCTTATCCATGGGGATTTGATGATCAGTTCAGGGTTCGCAATCCTCAATTCCAAGCATTTATAGTAATAGTAGTCATCCAATACATTGGGTCTTGGCTCAGGACCAAATGCGTGCGAGAAAAAGTTAAAATGGGCATATCTGAAAGGACAGCGATAAAGGCATCCCTCGTTTACAAGCAGCTTTAGTTCGCAATCCACAGAATCACGGATGGCATGAAGTACATCAAAATGCCTGTTGACATTGGAATCGATAACTATCGAGTCTGCGCCCAGCCCTTCGAAGAATTCTGCTTTCTGGGGCGAATCCACGAATGCGAGTACTGAGACCACAACATCCACATCGAAATCCCTTGAGATTGTCTCAACAAGATAGGGGTCAGCAACGACTATCGAATCTATTCCGATATCTACAAGCTTTTCGATATACCAATGGTTTATCCTGTAACCTTCAGGCGTCATCTGGCGACCTCCCATGCAGCTTGAGTTCAACACCAGTTCCATCCTGACACCGTTCTTATGTGCATACTCTGTCTGCGCAGCGATATCCTCAAGCTGCGGAGAAGCAAGATTACTCCTGCCTGTGCCGATGTAATCAGGAGAACCTGCCATGAATATGGAATATATCTTGTCTTTTGAGGATAGCAATTCTTTAAGGCTGTTAATATGCCCTGGCGATGGGACAAAAAGCTTCATGGCATTATCTGTTATTTGCGTTCAGATAAATGTTTTGCAGTGCTCAATAAGACTTATATAGTAAAATAGCTATTAAAATGGTGAGCCGCAATTGTTGTGACAATTGATTATGAAGGAGGCTTAAAAATATGGTCACTGACTTGAAAGAATTTGCAAAAACTGCAAAACCATCTGTTGCTGTAGTCGGGCTGGGTGGCGCAGGGTGTAATATTACGACGTGGATAGCAGAAAAAGGAATGGCTGGTGGCAGGATTATCGCAGCAAATACTGATGTTAATCACCTTTTTGTTCAAAAAGCAGATAAATTGATTCTTCTGGGA
>JAWOKW010000385.1:0-5684 GCA_033854095.1 Candidatus Methanoperedens sp.
ATGTGCAGCAGTAGTTGCTGCAAGCAATATCGCTGAAGTATGTGTGGTGATGCACGGCTCAACGAGCGATGATTTCTGCTATATCCACAGGGGAACTAAAGTCAGGAAGATGCACACATCAAGGCGCGATGCCTTCCAGTCAATAAATGCTAAACCTGTAGGACGGGTTGAATATCCCTCTCGTGAGATAAAAACAATGGCCGACTATATGAAGCGCGGTGAAAGAAAACTTGTTCTTCATGACAGAATTGAACCAAAATGCTCATTGATAAAATACGCCACAGGAGCAAGCAGTGAATCCTTGCTTTTCCACAGTGGCTCTGGTTACAGAGGCATTGTCATTGAAGGAACAGGTCTTGGGCATGTTTCGACAGACTGGATTCCAGTTATTAAGAGCACTGTGGATGCAGGCATACCTGTAGTGATAACTTCGCAGTGCATCAATGGCAGGGTATGCGACCGTGTGTACGACACAGGCAGGGATATATTAAAAGCAGGCGCTATCGAAGGTGAGGATATGCTGTCTGAAGTCGCACTTGTGAAACTCATGTGCGTGCTCGGCAGGACATCTGATATGAAAAAAGTGAAGGAAATGATGCGCACAAATATAGCAGGTGAGGTCACACGAAGTACATGCATTGATGAAGTGAAATATAAAATATAGGCGCAAATATTAAATACTATTAAAAACGTAATAAACTACAGTAGAGGATTAGGTGTCTAACGCCTTTAGTACCCTCAGTCTCCTTCGACCCATCGTTTTAATTAGATGCCTAATCACTACTTTTCTTTAAATATGTTCAGGCACGATATTATCATAGTTGGTGGAGGTCTTGCGGGTCTGCGTGCAGCCATAGCAGCCAGCAGCGCCGATGTAGCGGTTATATCAAAAGTACATCCACTGCGCTCGCACTCAGTAGCAGCGCAGGGAGGAATAAATGCTGCGCTTGGAAGCTCTGACAGGTGGGAAGACCATACTTTTGACACTATAAAAGGAAGCGATTATCTTGCTGACCAGGACGCAGTGGAGGTGTTATGTAAAGATGCACCGCAGCGAGTTATCGAAATGGAACACTGGGGGACACTTTTTTCAAGAGTAAATGGATGGATCGCTCAGCGTCCTTTTGGAGGCGCAGGATTTCCGCGCACTGCATATGCCGAGGACAGAACAGGTCATGCCTTACTGCATACGATGTATGAACAATCGCTTAAAAATAACATCAAGTTTTACGAAGAATGGCTTATCACGAAGCTTATTGTTGATAAAGACAGATGTACAGGTTTAGCAGGATACAACATCGCAAATGGTAGAATAGATGGCTTCTTGGCAAAAGCAGTGATTTTTGCAACAGGCGGGTATGGGAGAATATACAGGCGTTCAACAAATTCTATAATAAACACGGGATCCGGCTGCGCTGTGGCGTATCGTGCTGGCGCAGCGCTTGAAGATATGGAATTTGTCCAGTTCCATCCAACAACGCTTTACGGCACTAACATTCTCATCACAGAAGGAGCACGCGGCGAAGGGGGCTTTCTTACAAACAAAAATGGCGAGAGGTTCATGAAGCGCTATTCACCGCATCTACTTGACCTTGCTCCAAGAGATATCGTGGCGCGTGCAATCCAGACTGAAATAAATGAAGGCAAGGGATTTGAAGGTGGATATGTCAACCTTGAACTCATGCACATTGGCGAAAGAAATATCAAGGAACGCCTACCCGGGATAAGGCAGATCGCAATTGATTTTGCGAACATAGATCCAATTAAAAAGCCGATACCGATACAGCCAGGTCAGCATTATTCCATGGGAGGTATAGCCTCAAATAAAGATTGTGAAACCTCAATTTCTGGATTCTATGTATGCGGGGAATGTTCCTGTATCAGCGTGCACGGTGCAAACAGGCTTGGCGGGAACTCTCTTCTTGAGACGCTCGTGTTTGGGAAGATCGCGGGAGAAAATGCAGTGAACTATATAAAAACAATTGATTTCGAAAGGGAGGATCTAATAGAAAGGGCAGTGAGCGATGAATCTAACAGGATTTCTGCATTATTGAACCGCAGCGAAGGAGAAGCCTTTTTCAAGCTCCGTGATGAACTTAAAGATGTACTTGATGAAAAAGCCGGCATATTCAGGGATGAAAAAAACCTGAACTCTGCGCTTGAAAAAATCAAGGAACTACAGCATCGCTACATGAATGTATATGTCAGGAACAAAGGCAGTGTTTTCAACTATGAGCTTATGAACGTGGTTGAGCTTGAAGGTATGCTAGCACTTGCTGAAGCTGTATGTATCGGAGCCCTGATAAGAAAAGAAAGTCGGGGTTCTCATTACAGGCTTGATTACCCGCAAAGGGATGACTTGAACTGGCTCAAACACACGCTTGTCACGCTCACGCCAGGCGGCGTACATATCGATTACAAACCTGTGAATATCACCATGCACCAGCCAAAGCCGAGGGAATATTGAACAAAGAAATTCTTGAACTTATTTTTCGGCAAACCCAAGCTCAGTTAGTATATCATGCGCTATGTCAAGCGATTCTTCGCGGCTTCCGGCTTTTACGAGCATCCTGCCGCTTGGATACATCGAGAGTTCTACGCCTTTATAAGTAAGTAATAATATATATTTTGTAGCCACTCTTGTGTTCAGCACACGGCTTGCATTCATCAGATCTATTTTAATATTTGTGGATACCTCGAATGCTGTTCTTCCTGAACATAATCTGACCGAAATTGCCATGCTACTTTGAAATGCAAAGGGAATATATAAATATGCGTACTGATTCGATATAATTATGTTCCTGAAAAAAAGCGTTTTTGTTTTATTTATATCTTTATTCTTCGTAATAAGCTCAGGTGCGAGCGATATTTTATTAAATGGAACAAATATATATCTCGCTACAGGTGGATCAAGAACTCTATATCAGGGATATGCCCTCAATTTGAAAAGCGTGAGCAGCGATGGCTCGATCTGGCTTCAGTTAACAAATAATGACACCATCGTAAAAAGCGAGATCGTCGCCAATAAAGGTTATTTCATATATAATAAGACCAATAATACAATAATCTCTGTTAAACTCTCTGAGATATATTCAGGCTCAGCCGAGCAGGACCTTGCTGAGCTATCGGTTCATCAGTTTCTTGACCCTGAACTACCTACACCCAATAAGACAGGTATGGTATCTTCTGAACTTCAAAATCCAGATAATAACATTACATCGCCTGTAATGCACACTCTTCAAGAGCCCGTAATCTGGCTGCTGGGGATAATATTAGTCATAGTTCTTTTTTATATCATACGCAGATTATGGTGAAATCATGAAGTTATTAAAAAAGGAACTCAGGTTCAATGAAGGAGAACTATCACTTATAGCAGAATCCCTTGACGACCTCTGGCATTTAAAATATATCCTTGAGCCAGGAGATATGGTATATGCCTTTACTAAACGGAGAATAGAAGGCGCAACAGATAAATTGAGACCTGAAAAAGCAGATAAAAAAACAGTCCGCCTTGGAATAAAGGTCGAGAAGGTTGAATTCCACAAATTCTCAAACCGCCTGCGCGTGCACGGGATTATCGCTGAAGGTATAGATGAGGGAGCATATCATACACTGAACATCGAGGACGGAACAAATCTTTCAGTAGTAAAAAAATGGAAAAACGACCAGCTTGAACGGATAAAAGAAGCTGAAATCGCATCTAAGCGCCCAAAGGTGATAATCGCTATGATAGAGGAAGGGGAAGCCTGTATAGGTGTTGTGAGGCAGTTCGGGGTAGAGGAATCTTCAAGCCTGAGGCAGTCGCTTGGAAAAGGTGAAGGGAATAAACGGAATGAATTTTTCGGCGAACTTGCATCACAGTTGAAATGGGCTGCAGAAAAAGTAGATGCTGTTATACTCGCAGGTCCAGGATTTACTAAAGAAGATTTTCTTGATTTCTTAAAGGTAAAAGAAGC
Source organism: Candidatus Methanoperedens sp. (assembly GCA_033854095.1). Classification (GTDB taxonomy): domain Archaea; phylum Halobacteriota; class Methanosarcinia; order Methanosarcinales; family Methanoperedenaceae; genus Methanoperedens. The sequence goes on from JAWOKW010000385.1 coordinate 3,957, forward strand.
TGAAATCGCAAAAAAAGTAGTTCTTGAAGACACATCATCTATTGGAATCTCAGGTTTTCAGGAAGTCCTGCGCCGCGGGGCCGTTGACAGGATAATGGAAGAATCAAGGATCGGGAGGGAAGCACAACTCATCGAGGAATTGATCAGGGAGCTCTCAATAGACGGCAAGGCAGCCTACGGCATGCAGGATGTAAAGAATGCACAGAATCTTGGAGCAATCGAGTTCCTGCTGATCACGGATGAACTTCTGCGCACGCAGAGGGAAGATAACTCTATTGATGGTTTTTTGAAAGATGTTGAACATGCGCAGGGAAAGATCGTGGTATTCAGCACAGAATTCGAACCAGGAAAGAAACTTGAATCCCTTGGCGGGATTGCAGCCATCCTGCGCTTTAAGGTGACCGCGTGATAAGTGTTCAATCGAATCCGTTCTTATTGAAATCAATGTTCTCATGAAAGCAGGCGAAGGATTTATACCCACAAATAAATTTAGAACACTGTTCAAAATGCTGCTCCATGATATTGTTACTGAAAACAAAGATATATATGAACATAGTGCAGCATGTATAGCTATAATCCAGTTGCTCATGGAGTTCGGGGCTGGAACCCTCAGCAGCGAAACGATAAGAGATGGGACTATTTTTATTAATGAAGGATGGATGTTTGATTATGCTACAGAAGTTAAGAAAGCACGGGAAAGCTCTATGGAAAATTCAATGCCATCTTTTCCCAACCCGTGAAGTTCACTTATTTTTCCAATTTGAACTCGACATATTTAAACGGTTAGACTATTACTTTATGCGTAAAGATTAATTAAAGAAAGATAGTAATAGGTCTATTAAATTATAATCAAAAAAGAGGGTGAAATCACGGCGAGTTGTAAAAGTATGGTAAATCAATGGTGGCTGAAAGCGTGAATTTCATTTAAAATACACGTTCGGGTGCTATTATGGATAAAAACAGTTCCAACGGAGCAAATCTTGGTTTTGAAGAAAAACTATGGCAGGCAGCTGATAAACTCAGGAACAAGGCGGAAAACATCTTTTGGCTTCCTCAGGAAGCCAGGTGGGAATATCTTCAGAAAAACGCAAAGAAATCAGAGATAGGCAAGCTGATAGACGAGGCAATGGACGCTATAGAGCGGGGCAATCCCTCACTTAAAGGCGTGCTTCCAAAGAACTATGTGCGCCCTGCGCTGGATAAGCAGCGGCTTGGAGAGCTAATCGACCTGATAGGAACAATAGGACTCGGAGACAGCGAAAGCAAGGCAAAGGATATTCTTGGAAGGGTTATTGTTAAAGTTCTTGCTGAAATTGATGAAAATGTGCAGTGGGGAGATAGTTTCCATAACGATCTGCACAAGGATTTGAAAGCGGATTTTATTCTTGCGAATCCACCGTTCAATGACAGCGATTGGAAAAGTGAACTTTTAAGAGAAGATGTAAGATGGAAGTTTGGAATGATCCTATTAAATGGAGGTTTGTTGAAATGAAAAATAAAGAAAAACATCTTGAAGGATTTCAAGTAAAAAGGCATGCTCAAGCGCATCGGTCCCGATAGGGGCGGATACTGGGAGGAGATGAAATGAAACTGCCAAAAGAAGATGTGGAGCTTTTTTACAAGCTTAGCGGAGCGATATTGTTTTATGTGAACCAGAGATACCAGATTATAAAGGGGCTTAAAGAGCCTGTTGTAAGACATGAGCCTCCTGAAGATGTGTGGAAACTT
>JAWOKW010000386.1:0-5513 GCA_033854095.1 Candidatus Methanoperedens sp.
GACTGCGCTTAAGCTAATCCTAACCATTCGGCTCGAGAGGGTCGCGAACACCGCGCCCCTCAGCCGAGCCGTTAGTCGGAGATGAACAAATGAAGATACAGACGATTCGAAATTTATTGATTGTTCTGGGCTGCTATTGGTTGTCAATGTGGGTCTATATTCCGCTTGCGTATGTACATATGAAAATCACCAACGGCATTACATATACTGGAACATCGGGCGCTTTACTCATGCATACTGTTGCGGCAATTCCTTTAGCGATTGCATCATTTGGTGCGGGCATGCTGATCCGATACGTGCTGAACGATTCCATGCAGAAATATTGGATTCTACTTTTGGCGTTACTTTATGCTTCTAAGCATTTTATAGGGTTCCACTGGGCAATAAACCCCGAATTATCAGACAGAGCTTTACAGCTACCTCAGTCGATTGTGCCGGCACTAACTTGTTATATCGGCTACAAGATTTTCAGTAAATCAACTCAACCGACAAGTTAACAACACTTCGGATGGATTATGCCGTCTTTAAATAATATTGTGCCTTGGAAATGCCATATTGTAATGTCGAATTTGACACGTCGCATGGCGGCATATGCTCTCGTTGCAGTAAAGCGACTTGTCGTGATCATCTTCATCAACTCGGGCTAAGAAGCTTGACGCCACTTGGGTTTGCCAGGACTGTTTAACAAGCGAAGAGAAGACGAAAAAAAGAGTGAAATGGAAGATAAGATTATCTAACCTGTCGTTCAAAAGGATCGCCGCAAAAATTCGCCGTCGTGCATAACGACGGGAAATCTGACGATGATTCTAACAAGGCGGGTCGGGTCCGACGCGCAAGAGACGCGTGTCTCACCCGCGCGTTGATGCTCCAGAGGAGAATTTATGCACTACATCGGGATAAATGGCAGTCCAAGAAAAAACATGAATACATCAAAATTATTACACGCAGCAATTGAAGAACTCGAGAAGCATGGGAAGCAGACTAAAATATATCATTTATACGATTTAAATTTTAAAGGCTGCTACAGTTGTTTTTCTTGCAAAAAAGAAAAAGGAAACTCGTATGGCAAGTGTATCATAAATGATGACCTGAAAGATTTATTTGAAGAAATCAAGAAAGCAGAAGGGCTGATCTTAGCATCGCCTATTTATTATCGTGATGTTACCGGCGAGATGAAGTCTTTTCTCGAGCGGCTATTATTTCAAAATATGGTTTATTCAAAACCACCAAGGACATTGGTCAAAGAGAAAATCAAGGTCGGTTTAATCTACACGATGAATATTGATGAAGCTTTATTTAACCAGAGTTCCCTAAAAGGACACTTGGAAACCATGGAGGGAAGTCTGAAAATGATTTTTGGAGAGACAAAGGCATTTTTCAGTTTTAGCACGAATCAACTGAATAGTTACGAAGGAATAGAGTACACGTATTTCAACCCCGAAGAACGGTTGCGAAATCACGAGATTAATTTTCCAAAAGAACTTGTGAGAGTGAGGCAATTTGCCGAAAATTCGAGCAGGGGTAAAAATTTGACAATCGCCTCAAACTGATCGCTCACAAGACCTGAAATACAACCAGCGGGTCAAGATCGACTCGCCTTATGGGCGGCGACTCACCGCCGGGATTAGACAAAGGAGAATAAATGCAACCACGCCTCAACATTATCACACTTGGAGTCACGGACTTGAATAAGGCTATTCGTTTTTACCGCGATGGGCTTGGCTGGCCCATGTCCAGCGCCAGTGTGGGTGACTTCGCAATCTTCAAACTTACCACCGGTACGGCCCTGGCTCTTTATCCGAGAAAATTGCTGGCTGAAGATACAAAACTGAGAGACAATGGTGGTTTCGGCGGCATTACAATAGCCCAAAATGTTGCGACACGTGAAGAAGTGGACGCCGCTCTATCTGATGCGGTCAAAGCCGGCGGCAGTCTGCTTAAGACCGCACGCGAAGCAGAATGGGGAGGTTACTCGGGCTATTTTGCAGACCCGGACGGACACCCCTGGGAAGTCGCGTGGAATCCATTTTTCAAACTAGAGGAAGGCAAGCTTGCATTGCCGGATTAAAGATTATGAACGAATCGATACAGGATTTGCAGACGATTCCAGGCGTGGGCAGAAGTATCGCTCAAGATTTAGCCGATTTAGGCGTTCGGTCAATCAAGGATTTGAGAAAACGGGATCCGGAACGATTGTATCATAAGCTATGTGCCGCGCGAGGCCAGCATATAGACCGCTGTGTTCTTTATGTCTTCGGTGTGCGATATATTTTGCCTCAGAGAAACATCATGTTCCTCATTTTACTTAAATGGTGGAATTGGAAAGATCAGAAATGTAGAAGGACTAACAAAGCGCGTTGAGAGGGCCGCTGAACGCAGCGCCCTTCACGCGCACGTTAAATTTAAAATGATTACCACGGCAGAATACAAAGACATTCATGCGACTGTTATCCACAGAATAACGGATGAAATAGATACTAAAGAGGTCGAGATTGGTGTAGAAGAGCTAGTCAGGACTCTTACTGAGGCGATTCAAAAATATGGCTCGATTAATTTTATCGTCAATGCGAAGAGCCTGAGATTTTCAAGCTTGATTGCTCACAAGACCTGGCACCTGGCACTTGATAATTTCCCGGACATAAAAGAGAAAATAAAGTATTGTGCCCTGGTTGTGGACGAATCGCCAAATACAAGAGCCGAAAAAGAATTTATAGAGAACGAAAGGTTAAGATTCTTTTACGATTTTGATGAAGCTATAAATTGGCTGAGAAACAAAATCGTTGTTTAACAAATCATGCATCGTTTTTCATGTCTCGATTTATCATGACCCAAAATCTTAACGAAGTAACAAACTATATTCATAAAAATATTCCCATTACAGCCCATTTCGGCATTAAGGTGAAATCCTATGACGGAAAGACTGTCTGCCTGTCCGCGCCGTTAACCCCCAACTTGAACCACAGAAAAACAGCATTCGGGGGCAGCTTGTCGGCCCTCGCAATTCTCTCTGGCTGGGCCCTGCTCCATTTGAACCTGAGAGAGAAAGGCATCAGAAGCAGACTGGTTATCCAAAAAAGTTCGTTCGAATTTTCCGATCCGATCGATAGCGACTTTGAAGCGCTCTGCTCTCTGCCCTCAGACGAGCAATTTGAAAAGTTTTTGAGAACATTGGAAAGACATAAACGGGCAAGAATCTCACTAAAATCAAAGATTAACTGCGCTTCCGGGAAGGGCGGCACTCATGAAGGGACTTACGTGGCAGTGATCCTGAATGAGAAAGAAAGTGTTTAAGGATTTATTGAGGAAAGTGACTGAATGCAAATAAAACTATTCAATGCATGGATCCTTGCGGCCCCCTTGATTCTCGTTGGCCTCTACGTCGCTGTCTTTCATCGAAATACGGCAAGACGCATGGCTGACACGACCGGCTATTCCCGTAGAGAAAAGGCCATCACTATTTCAGCTTCAACATCTCCGCATCTGTTCACGCTTCTGACCATTTTCATTCCACTATCATCGAATATAATTGTTTTAGCTGCCGGTACTGTCTTGTATACGCTCGGCTTAATCGGATTCGTAGCAGGAGTAGCGAGCTACATCAAAGCAGACCCCGAATCTCCCGCTATGCAGGGCATATATAAAATATCGAGAAACCCCATGTACGTTACGGCGCTCTTGTCTTATGCAGGCATAGCTGTTATCACTTTGAATGCCCTTTTAATGATTCTCCTGATTATAATGATCCTCCTGCATCACCTGATGATTCTTTCTGAAGAAAGAGTTTGCGCAAAAAACTTCGGGAAACAATATGAGCAGTATAGTGCGAAAACTCCGAGATACTTGTTTTTTTGAAAACCGTGGCTATACTTTTCACGGCTCTATAGAAATGGATTCAACGATATATTGGGCTATTCACATAGTAGTGCAAGAACGGGTAGCTTGACACGCTATGAATTTAATGGAAGTAAATACGACTCTACAATATCTCTTCAGGACGTCAGTTCTGATTTATATAAACTATTACGACCTAGCGTAAAATAACGCCACTATCCAAGCAGTCGAGCCATCCTCGCTTTGCTCGGTGGCTCACTTCATCGCTCTTCCGCGAAGCGCGGCAGAGCAAAGCGGATCGAAACCGACGCCCTGCGGGGCAGCGGTTCATCCACCCCATTAGTCCCGATAAGGAGATAAAATGAGACTTCGCACCGCAATGATATCTTCAGTCTGTTTATTTTTGTTCTTTTCTTTTGCGAAAGCTGAAGAAACGGAATGGGAGGTTTCCGAAACAATAGATATTTCTAAAACGGAAAGAGTGGTCTTCCAAAAAGTCGCTCTTTCTGAAGGTGCAGAATGGGCTTCCACTAAAGGTGAAATATTAATAGAAGAAGCTAGAATTCCTGCGCGAGAATATAAGGTAAAAAAATACTTGGTTCAGAATATCCCAGTTGTCACAGACAACTACAACGCATTTGTTTCTCCTGATAAATCTAAATTGATATTTATAAAAGACAAGAAGCTTTACGAATGCCATCTCGCATCTGACAAGAATCAACTCCTCGGAGTAGCGCAATACATAAAACAGATATCGGACATTGTTGATGCCTATCTCTGTTTTAAGCTCGATGCAAAAAAGACAAAAATTATAAACAACATGGCAAAAGAGGAATTTTATGACGTCTATGTAAAAAGATATGCTGGGTCGGAACGTCATGTTGGCACAATTAAGGTCATAATCTCACAAGAGGATGGCGGTGGGTTAAATCCTTTAAACTGGGCCGAAATTGCGATTAATAATGGAACCATAACACTTTCCGGCCGTTTTATTGAAACGGCAACGTTTAATCTGAAATAACTTCTAACCAAATGCTCGGCTGCGCCGCGCTACGCTTGCGCGTCAGCTTGTCGTTGGTTTGCATAAACTGATAAGCCCCTGTATCGGTCTAATGACAATGGAGGCTGCGCATGAACAAAAGAGTGAAGATATTGAGCATCATAGTCGTTGTGTTACTTGTAATCGCCGTTGGTAGCTGGATTAATTTTATTTATCCACATGCGTTTCAGTTTAAAAAAACCATAAAGCAAGAAATTAACTATGACGTTTTCCCTTTTTCGCAGAATAGTCTTTTTAAAAAATATTTATACCCTCTTAAAGTCAGTACGTTTGTGAATACCCTCAACAAGCCCAATGACACTTATGTCGATGACAATGAAGGCTGCCCCATCGGCCAATTGCACACTTGGCTCCTGAAAAACCAAAATATTGAGTTGCTGGTACTTGGAGATTGCTATAACAAAGAGGTCGATTATTCTGCAGACTCGCGGCTCTATGCTGTCAGAAAAATCGATGATAATGCAAACGCATCCTTTGAAGACGTTTGGGGAATTAAACTCGGAGATTCAGATGCCGTTGTTAAAGGTAAATTGGATAAGTTTATTAAGAATTATCCTGATTTTAATTTGGTGCAAGACAGTAATGGCTCGCGGGTTCACGGTCATGTTGCTGGAAAAATGAA
>JAWOKW010000387.1:0-6232 GCA_033854095.1 Candidatus Methanoperedens sp.
TGTTATAATTTTTTACAAGTCTACCTCCACATAGTGGACATTCCTTGAATTCTGGTTGAAACATTATACTCATGAAACCAGAATACATCGCAATTGTATTTAAAGAGGCTGATTGTTAAACAATAGCTCATATCATCAGAAATTCGTCCTGAAACAATATGCATTCAACAAATATATGGGAACTCTGGTGCTATCGCACCCTCATATCATCAGGAACTCGTTCTGAAACAACGAGGATAGCCGACAAGATCCTACCCATAGCAAAATTGCACCCTCATATCATCAGGAACTCGTCCTGAAACAGCCCTGCAAACCTATCCTTTATTCCTGTTAAAACCTCTATATTGCTCTGAATTAGGTGCAGCCGTGTATATCCAAAAATCGATATGATATTTATAAAGGGTTGCACGAATTCGTTATTTTTCAGGAGCAAGAGAGCCTACATCGTACCTATCCTGAAAATAAGGTATTCACTAATGTACATTTAATAGCTTAACTTACCACAAACTCTCCTTTACCAAAACTTGTTCTATCGCCTATACCTCTTAACATCTCTGCCATTGCAAGCGCATTAAAGAACTCAGGTACAGTATCTGTTATCTGATATCCAAATTTTGTGCCTCTTGATATAACAGCCTTTGGCGCATCGAACCTTGGCTTTCCTGTTTTCATTTTCAAGTCAAGAAAACTTAAATTTACGAGAAACTCGATCGGCTTACCGATAGGTATTATTTTAGGATCTCTATACTGCGTGAAATCAGGATCAAAGAACTTGGCAGCGTTCTTAGCATCTCTTGCAATGTCTTCGCCTGATGGCGGGAATTTGCCTATCAGGTCTGATAAGAGATGAATGGTTATCTTCCCATTTTCATCCCTCACAATCTGTGAGAGAATTTTTGCCCTCTTTTTGATATCCTCCATCGTTACTGGCAGAATATTCAATTTCGAAAGCTGTACTTTGCCTAATCCCTTTGAATTTCTCTTGCCGATGTACAGGCCGTTGTCTTCCACATATTTCAAAGTTGAGATTAATTCAGCGAGGTATTCTTCGATTTGTTTTTCTTCGTCTGCGGCTTTTGCTTTCATATTAAAAATAACTTCGAATCTGAACTTGTTTTTACTTGAGAGTATGTCTGTCAAGTACATGTTTTTGACAGTCCCCTCGCCGCCAAGCGATATTCCTATAGCGGGCTGCCTGGTTGCAGGATATTTATCAACATGCAGGCATTCACTGCACTCGTAAATCACTTGTTTTATGCTTTTATCTATCTTAATGATAGGAAGAAAGACACCGTCATGATGTTTTATTAGAGCATCCCTGAAATATATCACGGGATGTCCATTCTCAAGAGTCTCTGCGATTTTGCTTTTCATATCAAGAAATAGATATCCAAACGCACCTCTCAGATTTTGCCCTAGCGGGTAGAGATCGCTTGCTTTTACCTGTGCTCCCCTCTGGGTATAGGTATTACTTGTGGCTATATGCAATGCTGATTGGTTTTCGAGTTCTCCCTGTATTTTAAAAGCCAGCGGCTTCATTTTAAGCTCACCAGCTTTTTAGCTTCTTCTGCTCCCAGCTCTTTGTAATATGACCATTTTACCTTTTTTGGCGTTACTTCAAACTTAACGCGTCCCTTCCCTCGCCTTGTCCAGCCGCCTATACCGTTGTCTTCGGCTGCTTTGAATGCAGCGTTAAGGACTTCTATATCTTTTTCAGTCGGGTTTTTGATTACTATCCTGCCAGTCAATTCGGTTCCTTCTACTATCTCTTCAAGCTCGATAGATGCGCCTTTTCCAGCTGCTATTGTGCCTGTTTCTCTATCTATATGCGGATGTACTGTTCTTTCAACGACTTTATCAAAGGGCCGAGTAGATTTTAAGTCTTCAAATGATACTCTTCCTTTTCTCCCTAAGCTTCCAAACATATCGCATGTAAGGCATTTGCCGCAGCCTTTTGTATCTTTTCCCGTATCACAGGTTCCTGCATCCCTGTATATCTTTTCTGCATAGCCCCGAATAGCTCCAAATATACTAACCGAAGCAAATCCATCTCCTGTCATTCGAGTTGGGAGCAAATTTCCTTGCTTCCTTCTTTTCTGGCTTTCTAATTTATTCTCACCTGTATAGAGCGGTGACACAGCAGTTGCTTTTAGTTCTAATATCCACAAATCTTCATTTAACATGATTTTGCCTCATATCTAATCTTGTTAATCACGCATCATTGAGTGATAACTACAAACATTAATGAACTTCTCACTCATAAATCCTCCAATTGGATTGTCGAATAACATGCTCTCTAACAAAACCCAACAGAAAAAGATAGGTAAAAAAATTCTGTCGCATCCTCAAATCATCGAGACTTGTTTTTCTACTGGAACTTAAGGCATTTTGAAAAAATGAGATTTGGATTGCACCCTCATATCATCAGGATTGCTCTCTGTAACTCATTCTTTACATTTTCTTTAATCAGCACAAAGCATTTGCACCCTCATATCATCAGGCACTTGCCCTCAGATACCAAAAGAACCGCCAAGGGCACAGCTTAGGGCAAAATTGTATCCTCGTATCAGCAGAAACTCGCTCCTCAACAAAGGATAGAATCCTTCTTATCGATCTTGGTTTTTATTTGCATCCTCGTATCATCAGAATCTCGATCTCTATTATGGGAGAGCAGATATTGATTTTCCAATCCGCTCCTATCCCTGTTAGCAATTTATAACATCGCCTATAAGAGCAAGAAAGCCTTCATCGTACCTCACCTCAAAACAAGGTATTCATAATTTATTCCAATTAAACAATTTAAATTAGGGTCTACTCTCCTTTACTTTATTTCATCAAACACCCGATTGAGCGATGATCGTAAAAGTATTGTATCCATCAGTGAGCTTCTCTTCAATAAATCCTCTAATTGTTTTGATACCCTAGCGCGGTCTTGAAGCTGTACACCCTTGCGGCGCAGGTCGTTCTCATCCAAAATCAAAGCGTCATTCTTGATCTTCTTATCTATAATCCTTCTATATTCGCTTATTCCACGCTCAGATGCATCTATCAAGTCCCTAATAAGCCCTTTGGAGATATAACCTGCCTTGAAATTTTTGACTAAGCTCACGATCAACTCTTCAGATGTCGGTGGAGTTCTTTCTGCTGTTGTCGAAAGATTCTCAGGCAGGATGGGTGTTGTTGGTGTAATAACCTCACCGTGGAATGGTTTTAAACCTTCGCTCTTCAAATCCTGCAACATTTCCTCTATTTCACTTACAGAGACAAGAGAATAACCATCACCCTTGTCAATTATCCCACCTGCAAAAAGTGTTACCTTTTTACCTGCTATATTCTCAAAATTCAGATGCACTCTTCCAAGAGTGAGTTCTTTTACTATTGTCCTTTCCTTAACTTCACCTGCAGATAGGGCATAAGATTCATTCATTTTTGGAACTACCGCTTTTATCCTGAACCTTTGTTTTATAGCTTTAGATAACTCCTCAGACGCTGCTTTCTCTCCGTGTACGATAAAGACTTTTGATGGCAATATTTCAAAGCAGTCGATATAATTTAAAAGTGCAGTCTTATCAGCATGAGCCGAAAGACCGTCAATCTTTCTTATATCAGCTTTAACTTGTACAGGCGTTCCATCCACATCCACTTCAGGCTTTCCATCTAATATTTCTCTTCCAAGCGTCCCTTCTGCCTGGTAACCTGAGAAAAGCAGTATATTCTTTTCACCAGGAAGGAATCGGGGTAGATATTTCCTGATACGCCCGCCTTCCAGCATTCCTGAACTTGCAAGTATTATGCAAGATTCATCAGATTCAGCAAGTTCATCGCTGTTTTTTCTTGCTCTTATTCTCTCAAAATTATCAGGATGAAAGATTTTATCAAGATCCTTTGAATCCCTTTTTATGAACTCGTCTGAAATCTTTGATAATAGATATTTATTGTTGGAATAGATATCAAGAATATCTATTCCCATTGGAGTGTCAAGATATATTTTTTCTTTGATATACAACTCACGTAGCATGAACAGTATTTCTTCTGCTCTATCTACTGAGAAAACGGGTATCAGAAGTCTGGAATTGTTCTTTCTGACCGATTCCACGGCAGATTTTAATTGCGATGATATCTCGCTCTGGCTTTTTTCAAGTTCTCTGCTTCCATATGTGCTTTCGATGATCAGGTAATCACAGGTATTCGGGGGTTTTGGAATAGAATGAAGGCTTGATGTTCCTCCACCAATATCGCCGGTATATAATAGTGAAATTGGCTCTTTTATGAGGATGGAGGCACTCCCAAGGATATGTTCAGACGGGATGAATTTTACTTTTATCTTTTTATCATCGTCCTGCCATTCTGGGTAATCTGCATTCACAGGAACAAAAAGGCTTTTTGCTTTTATTACATCTTCATCACTGAATAATAATTCTTCTCCTTCTTCTTTCTGTATTCTCAAAGAATCTTCCATCATCCGAAAAGTTATTTCTTTTGTTATTGGCGTGGTTATAATTTCTCCTTCAAACCCTCTCTGACACAGCATCGGTAGCCTGCCTGTGTGGTCATAATGGGCATGGCTTAAAAGAATATAATCTATGTCAGAAGGATCAAACGCAAGAGCTGCTGAATTCCTCGCTTTTGCATCAATTCCTTGAAAAGCCCCTGCATCAAGAAGAAGTTTCTTATCGTCTATCGTTAACTGATGCATTGAGCCTGTGACTTCACACGCTGCACCGCAAAATTGGATGTTGTATGGATTTAATATGGTTCGTATATGCATAACAAGTAGAGGATACCTGATTTCCAGGCTATAAATATTTAATCCTTTTTTATGTTATTAGGACTTACGCGTTTGAATGCAGATAATCAGTATCCGCATATCGAATATTAGTCAATATGGGGTACATAGAGCAAAAAACGTCTACCGATATTGAAAATAAGGTTTCAAACGCGTAAGTCCTATTAATATAGAATGGCTAATTGTCGGCGCTACAATATAAGTATTCGTATTATAATCAATATCAACAGAACCAAAAAAAGTCGGATATATGGAAGCTGTCGGAGCATCTATAAAAGCGGGGAGGGGATATTTCACCTAAGAAAGAATGGTGATATGTGATGCTCCGCAAAGTTACACTGACGCTCACCTTATATTTATATTTTTTCTGAGTGTCTATAGTAGTCAGCCGTGCCATAACCAATCAGACAGAACAGAAGGGGCACTACCAGCCCTCTCTGAACGCCGGATGATTTTCCAGGTACGACCTATGCACCTCCTCCCAATCAACCTCATTCTGATAATATTTCACCTTCGTTTTCATAGTATGCCCACTTGCTTGAGCTGATAGGCTTGAATCGCCGCCATTGGCATCGTGATGCTTCTCTCCTGCCTTCCTCAGAGCCATCAGGGTAATTAAGGGCAGTTCCCTTCCATCTTCGCTATACTGCCTCAATTTCTGGATAGAAAGCAGCCTGGCATACTTATCAATCTGATGCTGCATGAATCTCTTTGTCAGCGGATATCCATTCTCACCTTCAAAGATGTACCCCTTCTTGCGGTTGCTCACTATCGTTTTCAGCATAAGAGAGGTGTTAGGAGATACATAGACATGTCTGGGTTTTGCTATTGTCCGGGGCATGTACCTGTTCTTCTTTCCTTTGGTTCTGAGGGCTACAAGCTCCCCGGTCTCCTTATTGAAATTCTCAATGAGCATATTCAGGGCCTCCATGGGCCGCAGGCCTGTTTCGTAGATGATCCGAAAGAAGGCTTTCTCTCGAACAGGGATTAAGGGAGAGGTACAGAGCGCCTTGCATTCTTCCACAGTCAGGCCTCTGTCGATCAGAGGGCTTGTATGACGAGTTTGTTCCTATTTCTACTTTCGGCCTGTAAAAGGTCTGGGTTCGGGTGATTTTTAGGGGGAGTTTGCATAGTTATTTCCTATTTGTAGGAAGAAAGAGGAAACACGCCGGTAAGACAGTAAGTCAGCATGCTGGCAAGACAGTATGCCAGCATACGGACAAGCCAGTAGGTCAGGAGCGGTTCGTTTAGACAGAAGGCACCCCCATAATCTATTTCTGGCTGGGCTACCGGACTCACCGCCGATACTAACGATTGCACAATTAGTGGAGCGTTTGACAAGTTTTTTCCGATAAACATTTTTAAAAGTGGGAGACTTTTTTAATAAGAACATCATCTTTAAGATAGGGGGTAAAGATGAGAGGGCGTAAACCACACTTAATTGTG
>JAWOKW010000388.1:0-5627 GCA_033854095.1 Candidatus Methanoperedens sp.
CCTCCAACACCACCACCAAAACAACTTTTTTAACCGCCAACCTCTTCGATGTACAATAAAGCATTTGTATCATTCATAGCTATAATATAAATAATGTGGAGCGCACTTGCGGAAAAATTCAAAAATCATCCTGCACAGGAAAAGGTTATTAGACTGCTATTAGAGAGAGGTTTTCAGATAAATGACAAAGGAAGAGTGGTCTCAGGAGGTATCGAGATAGCCCATACGCAGATAGCGAATGAAATCAGAGTGGACAGAAGAGTAGTTGACTCAACATGTGAAGCTATTCAGCAGGATGCACAGCTGATGCAGATATTCAGGAACGTCCGTACCATGCCTTTTTTGAGGGACGTTGCGCCGCTGCTTGGTCTTGGTGTAATAATCATTACGCCTGACAATGCAGCCCGCAAAGGGCTCCTGGGAAGTGTGGCAACTACGGTAGCAGAGTATGGAACCATTATCAGGCAGGCAGTGTCAGATGACCCCTATATCACTGAAAACCCAAAGCTTACAATAATTACCGAAGGCAAGGTAAGCGGAGAACTTGTCAATGCTCTCACCAGAATAAAAGGCGTTAAAAGTGTAACAGTGCTTTGATTATATTAACTTTTCTTTTAAACATTATATTAAAACGAAAGATTTATATTTGATGAATACATTTAATGATAGGGTGAAATCTTATGAAAAGTCTATCCGTAAATGTTCTGGATAAATCTGATGAAGAATTTGCTGATACTCTGATAGATTTGGGACTAAAGAGAAATGTTGCTAAAGTACTGACATATCTGAAAAACGTAAAGGAAGTTACTTCAAGGGATCTTGAAATGGGCTCTGATCTTAGACAGCCTGAAGTCAGCATAGCCATGCGCGAGCTTGAGGAGCTTGACTGGATTTCAGAGCGAGAAGAGAAAAAACCAGGAAAAGGCCGCCCATATAAGATATATCAGCTTAAAACAAGTATCGATTCGATCATCGAATATCTTGAAAACCAGAAGAAACAGGAATCACAGGCTATGATGGAGAACATCAAACGTCTGAAAGAATTGACCAAGTGACGTGTTTCCAGAAATAGGAATTTATAAACCGCAGATAAAGCAGATTCAGAGCAGCAAATTTGCGTTTATCTGCATTTATCTGCATTTATCTGCGGTTCTGTATTTTTACTTTATATTGAACTTCACGCCTATCTTGAACAGCCTCTTTGTGGGCAGATTGAAGCATTCGCACTCTGTTTTTTCAGTGATCTCGCTCAATATCTCCTGCAGTCGCTTTGAACTCTCAGCCGAGAGCGTGAACCAGATATTATAATTCGCAGGTCGAAGATAGTTATGCGACACCTCATCATACTGGTTTATGATACCAGCCACTTCATCCACTCGTTCCTGCGGGACTTTCATAGCCACAAGCGTGCTCACACCGCCTGTCTTTTTTGTGCTTATTATCGGTCCTATTCGCCTGATAGCCCCTTCTGCATGCAGCCTTTTGATGCGCCGTATCACTTCATCCTCGTTCAGCCCAATAGCTTTGCCAAACTGTCTGAAAGGTCTATGTACGAGCGGAAAATCGAGCTGGAGCGCATTCAATATTTTTTTATCATCTTCATCAAGCGGGATCATGCAATCACCGGGACATAAACGCAGTACGGTTCTTCGCCCAGATAATCCCCGCCCGCAGCATAGGCTCTTGCGCGGCATCCTCCGCACACTGTGCGGTACTCGCATTTTCCGCATTTTCCTTTGAGCTTGCCTGAATCCCGAAGGTCGTTGAATACTTTTGATTTCTCCCATGTCATCTTAAAAGGACGCTCTCTGATATTGCCTGCAAGCACAGGCAGGTATCCGCATGGATAGACATCGCCTTTGCTTGAAACAAAACAGAAGGCTGAGCCTCCAAGGCATCCTTTTGTCATGGCTTCAAAACCGTGCGTTTCTCTTGTTATTCGTATCCCTTCTGCCTTTGCGCGCTGGCGCATGATCCTGAAATAGTGCGGCGCACATGTTGCTTTTAGCTGGAGCCTTGAGTCCTTGCTTTTATCATAGAACCAGTTGAGCACGCGTTCATATTCCTCTGGCGGGATTTCCTCCTCCTCGATCTCTTCCCCTCTTCCTGTGGGAACAAGCAAAAAGATATGGAGCGCGGTAGCTCCAAGTTCAAGTGCAAGGTCATAGATACGCGCAATTTCATCAAGGTTCCTTTTTGTAATAGTGGTATTTATCTGAAAGCTTATCTTTGCTTTTTTCAAAATATCGATTCCCTGAAGCGCTGCGACGAATGCTCCCGGTTCGCCCCTGAAAGTATCATGGGTCTGCGCTGTCGCCCCGTCGATACTGATACTGATGCGCTGTATCCCTGCATCCTTTAACTTCTGTGCAATATCAGGCGTAAGCAGCGTCCCATTCGTAGCAAGAACAGCGCGAAGACCCCGCCCTGTGGCATAGCGCGCGATGTCGTATACGTCTGCACGCAGAAGCGGCTCGCCGCCTGTGAGAATTATGATAGGTTTGTATTCTACAAGTTCGTCTATAAAATGCTTTGCTTCGGCGGTGGATAATTCGCCAGGCTGAGGCTGCTTGATAGCAGAGGCTCTGCAGTGGATGCATGCAAGATTGCATGCGTTCGTAAGTTCCCATGCGACAAGTCTTGGTGGTCTGACTTTATGTTCAATCAATATAATCACACATCATGGCTGGGCTTTGTATAAATAAAACCTTGCTTTATTGTAATTTACCAGCAAAAAATTTTTATAAACCCTGCTCAGGTCAGCCTGCTCGTTCCCAAAAGGTCTGATAAGCAGGTCTGCACCGACTTCTTTTGCTGTCTTTGCTATCGCTTCCTGAAGGTCAATCGGCGGTCTTATCGAATATATAAGAGAGGCATTTTTATATATTCCCATATCGGGATTGAATATGTCGTCCCTGCAAAACCTGACCCCGGCATATTTCTGTTCATTGACGTCTGTTGTGACCACATCCATTCCGTCCTTCAGTAAAAGAGCGACCTGCGGCATACTGCCTATACCTACTTCCACCACTTTGTTGCTGTAATTTTTAAGTATATATTCGGCTATGTCCTTGTGGTCGGCAATCATGACTGGACTATTATCGCAGGTCTTTATGAAACTATCGAAGCCGCATGATCCCAATTTTCAATCTGTTATTTTGGCTTTTGCTACCAAACCATAGATACTATAGTATTAATATATATTATGCAATCTATAGAAGAACTTAATAGCTAATAGTTGCTACATAGAGGTTAGTGCTTATGATGGAAAATGAAGGACGATTACTTTCACCCTGCTATCCTTATAATTTTATAAGATACCTGCATGGAGATGAATTATGGCTAACTGTATAGAGATTCTGGAAAAACCCAATAATAAGATTATTGATTATTCGTGGAATTTTGAAAAAGCTGATACTAAATATTGCACACATGGAATCTATAAATATCCTGCTATGATGGTTGCTCCGATAGTAAAAAGGTTGATGGATGAATATGCAATTCCTGAAAAGAGCATAATTTTAGACCCTTTTTGCGGTTCAGGCAGCGTATTAGTAGAATCGGTATTGTACGGCTGCGAATCTTATGGAATAGACATTAACCCTTTAGCATTGCTTTTAGCAAAAGTTAAAACAACGCCGATTGATTCAGAATTATTGATTGAAGAGTATAGAAAATTCGCTGAATTTAAGAATAAAGATATACATGCTCTTGAAGTTCCTAATTTCTTTAATATTGACTTTTGGTTCAAACCAGATGTAATAAAAAAACTTTCAATAATCAAGAAATGGATAAGTGAAATTGAGAATGAAGATGTTAAAGATTTTTTTAAATTAGCTTTTGCTGAAACAGTTCGGAGGTCATCAAACACTAAAAATGGCGAATTTAAATTAGTTAGATTGCCAGAAAAAAAATTAGTTAAGCATAATCCTGATGCTTATAATAACTTTGAGAAGGTCTTTAATCATAACGTTTTGAAAATGGAAAAATTTTTTAGGGCATGTCCAAATCCAAAAAAGCCTCACATATTATATGAGGATTCAAGAAGTAAAACATCTGTTCCGTCCAATTTAATAGATTTAATAATTACTTCTCCTCCTTATGGCGATTCTAAAACAACTGTTGCGTATGGACAGTTTAGCCGTTTGTCATTACAATGGTTGGGGTTTGATAAGATAGCTACATCTATTGATAAAATTTCGCTTGGCGGTGAAGTTTCAAAAAATAATGAACTAAAATTATTACACTCTTGTTTATTAGAGACGATAATTAACCAAATAAAAAAAATAGATAAAAAAAGGGCGAGAGAAGTTTTAGCTTTTTATATTGATTTAGATAAGTGTTTTAAAGAAGTAGATAGAGTCACCCATAAAGGAAGTGTCGTATGCTTTGTAGTAGGTAATAGAACTGTAAAAGGAATTAATATTCCTACAGACGAGATAATATCAGAGTTATTGTCTTACTATAACTTTAAGCATGAAAAAACAATAATCCGTAAGATTCCTAATAAAGTCATGCCATCATTAAATTCACCTACGAATAAGCAAGGGAAGTTAAGCCCCACAATGACCAAAGAGAACATTGTAATTTTGCAAAAAAGCTAACGGCGTTTTTTAAATCGTTATAAATCCTTTGGAAGGTCATTTAAAGTTCTAACGAATTTTTCATTCTTGAGATGACTCCAATTTTTAGCTGCGTCTTGAACATAAAGAATAATTTTATGCTTACTGATGCTTTCGACCTTGCTTTTTGTTAAATCTCTTTTGTCGGTAGAATTCGTTATGAGATATACGTATCCCAATATTTTTTCATCAACAACCTGTTTCCAGCGCTCACGCAATGTCCTTTTAGCGCTTATATAGATTGCTTGGTCTGGTTTTTCCTTTGCTAATTGGACAGAGGGAGCGATTAAATCAATTTGTCTAAACGTATCTGTTGCATCATCACCTGTGGGTTTTTCACATTGGATTAGCATTTTCTGTAGCAGAAGAGGTACTGCTTTTTCAAATGTATGACCGCCTCTTGTTTTCCTGGCTTGACCTGCTCTAAACTCGAATTCTTTAACCAAAGGAAACGTATAATCTAAAGTTTCTTTTAATGTAGCATCTTTTCCAAGTTTTTCTAAACATTTTTCTTTAAGTTTTTCAAGTGCTTCGAGTTCGTAATCTTGATACACAGAATATGCCGTTCTCTCTAAAGCTGCCAAAGCGTCACTAAAATTAGAATTAACTTTTTCTGATGTCAAAATTTTGGTCTTTTTCAATCGTTCAATTGCTTCATCTACTACTATATCCACCTCTGGGATTGTTTCCAAAGCTGCGGTTACAATAGGAGTAGGAACAAAAGCCATGAAATAAATTAATGCTTTTTAAACTATTTAAAACCAACCACAAATATTATTCTTAACAAATCGTTTTTTTCAGAAATATTAAAATATATCAATAACATTATTCTCAAATAATGAGCGCTGATAGATACACAGCTTCTTTTTACAAAAGCTGATAATGGCTAAAAGGAATTTCTTCACTATATTTGAGATTTTATTCTGGCCTTTCATAGGTCTGATGTCTATTGGTCTTATGACAAATTTTTTATCCATGAGAGCTGATGCGGTTTCTTTTATCCTG
>JAWOKW010000389.1:0-6149 GCA_033854095.1 Candidatus Methanoperedens sp.
GGAATCGCTGAGCCCAGTTCTGCATAGACCATGGCAGTGAAAATGGTGACGATTCCGTTTAAGAAAAAAGCCAGGATAAGAGCAGGTCCAGCAGTTCCTGCTGCAATCCCTGTAAGAACGAAAATCCCAGCACCTATCATCGCCCCAACACCTATCATCGTGACACTGAGCAGACCCATCTCTCGGCTGAGTTCTATCTCGCTGTTCATTGAGAGAGACCCTTTATTTCCTTAAGCTTTGTTTCTTTCTTCTCTTCTTCTGCTTTTTCTGTGAATTCAGCTATTAACTTATTGATAATCTCGTTGATCTCTACAGTTACAATGCTTTTTTTCTCCGGGTCTTTCAAATTCAACATCAAAGTAAGTTCAATATTTTTTTCATTGGTTTCTGAAGTGATGATATTTGGTTCTCTTTTGAAATACTTCTTCATATCCTTGATCGAACCCAATAACTCTCTTTCAAAATTAACAGCATCAATTTCCTCCTTGATTACAATGGGGATTGTCATTTCATAGCCCGACAATATGTGTTTTATCCAGACCTCTTTAATAAACAGAACATTTGGAACTGCTACAAGATTCCCCTCGTCGTCGAGCAGAATAGTGTTCAGGTCATTGATTTCTATAACTTTACCACTGAAATTTTTAATTGAAATAACATCCCCTATCTTATACTGCATCTGAATATTCAAAAATGAACGGGAGACCAAATTCTGGAGACCATACGCTGATGAAACGATAAAACCGATGCCTGCAAGCCCGATCAGCAGTATCAGAATATCTGTCGAAATACCCACCTGACTGATTCCCAGAATAATGCCTATCACCCATATAAGTATGAATATGTATTGCTTTAAACGTGCTACAAGGTATGGAGAACCTGTTCTCATTGCTTTATCAATCAATGTCTTTGAAACCCTTGCAATGATAGCTGTTAACAGAATAATGAGAACAAATATCAACATATCATAAGCGAATTGGTACAGTTGTTCTTGCCCCAAAAATGCCATACAATCTCCTTTCAATGATTAGTAAATGTACTTTCAGTGTTTTTAATATATATATATGCATAGGCGTTGAACTGTTCCAAAACCAAGCAATTTATCTCTTCGCACCAATTAAATAACACTGATCTATCAATCTATGCATCACTCATGCGTCATCGGTTAAGCCCACCATTCTTCTCTGAATCGATATCTGTTCACATGCGGATCAAGAGCTTGACTCTCATAAACCCCCATAACAGTCTCAAAAGTTCTTTCAATTCCACAATAACGAAGAATAAGAGTAAGCTGATCGCTTGCATTTTCAGCAAATATCCCGCTCCATCTTAACTGGGTATATCGAACAATCTTCTCTTTTGGACTATGCTTCCGAACCAATGAATATATTCTTCTGCTTATAAAAAGAGTGAGAATAGCGATCCAGATATACGCTTCAACAATTTGGGAGTTCTTAGTATTAACAACATCCAGCGCATATCGGCTTTTCAATTCCTTGAAAATCAGTTCATTTTTCTCTCTCTTTTTATGAGACCAGTTTCTCTGGAAGCATGTTCCAACCATTTGGGTGAATACAAATTGCAGAGGTCTTTTTCGATTACCTGTGGATCATATGATAGAGATTCTTTTCTTCATTGGGTTTCCCTTCGATCGAACAACCAAAGATTCCTCCATCTATAAAAATCAATCAAAATGATGTGATTACAAGAAAACCCTTAACCGATGACCAATGAATAACTCTCTCATGTTCTCACACTACCCTGAATAAACCGTCCGTAGGTTCGATTATTTCACCTGCTGATTTGAGATTCGCAGTGATGCTGTCAACATCCAGCATTGCATATCCCAGGCTTCTGAGGACGTTCTGAAGCGTGTCCTTCTTGACCCCTGCTTTGTGTGTCCTGAGTATGTCCAGAACAAGAAAATCTGAACCCTGGATTTCGTATGTCTTTGACTCTATTTTCTGAGCTTCCTTTACTGGCTGTTCTTTTGCAGGCTCTTTTGGAGTTTCCGTTAGTGACTGATTAAGAGAGTCATTCTTGGAACCCTCTCTCTTCCCGCTTTTCCTCGTTTTCTTTGACACAGCAGAAGGCTGGGTCGATGGCTGTACTGCTGGCTCTGGCGGCTTTGCAGACTTCTGTACCTCAGCTGGCGGTACTGGCTTTGATGTCTCAGCAGCTGGAGCCTGTACTGCAGGTGGAGAAGGCAGGGCCAATGCCTGAGTTGAAGGCGGCACAGGCTGAGACGCTGGCGCAGCAGGAGCATTGTTCACTGCCTGTTCCTCCAGAATTTGATCAAGGAGGGTTGATATGCTCTGGATAAAGGTGCTGTAGTCGTAGTTCGGATAATTATCCTGTACTTTTTGATTCTTCCTTGCTTCCAACAGACGCTTAACGGTGTGGTGTGCAATATCTGCCAGTGCAAGGTCGCGCAGTTCGATGCTTACCGCGGCTATAGATTCTGCCCTCATAGAAATGATTGTATCACCGCCTCGTTCAGGGTTATAGTGAGCCAGTTTTCCCGATACAATGACAAAGCACGGCACTTCAAGCTTCTGAATAGCCTTTGCAGCCTCTGGCTGATACTGGCCTGCATAAACGAATATTACGCCAGTCGGGTCTGCTATCCTGACACGCCAGAACGAATTATCTGTGCCCACGTCCTCTTTCTCGACTGCAGTTCCTGCAATCAAAACTCTATTGACCTCTGCGCCCGTTGGGCTGAGATATATTGCAGGCAAGTATTGATTTTTGTCTCCGCCGCTCTGCAATTCAACAGTTGTATCCATGACCTCTGCTGCGAGCATTCTATTTGTGGGGGTTCTCTTGAAAGATTCCATCTCAAACACCTCCTGCAATTCCGGAAATGAGATTTTTTACCTCAGCTACGATCTGCTTTCCAAGATCATTGACAGGCACTATCTCTTCTACAAGGAAGTTACTGGATAGCTGCGACCCTGTCACTTTGTAATATCTGAAAAGGACTTTCTCAGCGATGTGATCCATCACAACGTCTGTATCCAGAGCTTCTGCTGCAAGTCCAATTGCTTTCTGGAGGCTGATCCCTGTGAGCGTCTCAACAAGACCTGCGTTGATCACAAGGTCATGGCTCTGTGGAGGACTGCTCGGCACTGAATCCTGAAGAACAGCTTTCAGTCTGAGATCAAATATTCCATCAACCCTGCCGTGCTCTGCGCAGCTGCCTTTACTGAGCTTGCGCCTGCAATCAGGGCATCTCTTGATGAGACCTGAACCTGCTGAGATGCTGGTGATGATACCTGTAACTGTAGAGGTCTGTTTCTTAACCTCTATCTCGGTCCCAAGCTGGATTATTTCTGATTTGGAGTTCGCTTTCAGGGAGGTCTGATCCTGCCAGATTGAAGAGACCACATTCCTGAATTCATAGGATTCCCCTTCTTCCAGTGTGATATTCAGCTTTTTCTGGCTCTTTGCAAAGATAGTGAACCTGATCACTCCAGAATCGTCGCCAATAAGACCGGTCTGGCTTATGGCATCACTTCTCGGATCCCATAGCTGCATGACTTTTCCCCTTACTGTGACCCATTTATTATCCTCGTTGATCGAAGCTATTGGAACAGATCCCGCACTATCTGGCTTGAAAGAATCGAATGGAAAATTGTAATCTTTACGAAGCGTCATTGTCACTGTTCTCACTGCTTCATTCAGTGGAACCCTGTAACCGAGCAAATGGTTTAACTTATCCCTGACTTTACTTCTATCAAGCTCTATACCAGCCGATTTGAACAGGCTGCAGATGTTTTCGATTTCGTTATCTATCGATATTGTATTCATATTCTAACCTCTGAGACGGCATTGAGCCGCAGTTTATCACCTCTTTGAACAGGAGGTGGCAGCAGTGGCTGACTGCTGCACGAAAAAAGTCTGAAAAGTGGCATGATAATGGTTCGGTCGGCATTGCCGACTTGCGCCGTAGCGCAACCCGAAGGGCGAACCTTTATCAATGCCACTGACTAACAAATGAAAATGCTGCTGAGTTCAGGCATTTTCTTCTTGCCACTTACACAGTGCTCTGAGCCTGCGTAACTCCTTTGTGCGCTCCTCTGCGGCGATCTGTGTTATTGCGAACTGGATAGCCTGTATGTCATCTTCAAATATCCCGTGCTCTATGAGATAATCCAGATCGTTTATTACTGCCTGGCACAGAAAGGCACGAATGCCCGGATACCGTCCTTTCATGAAGTCTCCAGATTTAACTCACATACCCTTATATTCGAGCGATCTGAGTTGTTTGGAAAAATTTCATTCAGATCTGATTCTCTTATGAACTCGCCATAGTCTTTGGACCAGAATATTACAGTGCGAACAAAGTCAGGTTCTAATAGAACTGTGTACTTCTTTCTGCCCCAGCAAATTACATCAACTATTCTGCTCGCACTGTCACTGCTGATTGTTCTATAGATTTTTTCAAGTTTATTCCAGCTTGCTAACCGTGAATAAGCTTTGTTAATATTATCTTTAAAATCAATTAAATGTAGCTTAGCTGCCTCTATCATGTTTCCTCCTTTATGTATTTCGAATAAAGAGCGGAAGAAACCGATATTCGTAAATATTTCCCCCCCTATTTCACTATCAGATGGAGAATATTCAGTCATACTTCTGCTCGTTTTTCTTAATTTACCAGATGTCTTCATGGTATATATAATATTTTTGATAATATAATTATTGATACTTAGAATTAATACTTAAACTTAAACCTGATGATCAAATAAAAAAGAATTATAAACTTAATAAGAAAAAATAATTATAAGATATTATACTATATTTAAAAATCATAATTGCAATCAACAAGAATCAATGTTAAAAGACAGGGTTAACTTCTAATCTCAAAAATAGAGGTCAGTCCTCTTTCTCACAATAAAGTGATATCATTTTAGCTGGGAAATAAACCCATGTATTGCCGATTTTGTATTCGTAAAATACTGGGTTTTCTGCTTTAGGTTCTTTTTCCTTTTCTACTAAAGAATAAGTGAAAGGCTGCATAATAGCCCATAGATCAGCTTCAGGGCGCCTTGAACTTCCCAGTATTTTTTCAGCATTATCTTTAAGCAATTTCCATGAAACCCAGGGTATATTGGATTCTCTAATGGTTTTCTTCATAAAAATTAAAATGTTTTTAAGCTTATCGTCCTTCGAAAGAGACTCTTTTAACTTATCTTCAGAAAGCATTTTTATGGCTTCTGATTTTTTAGCCATGGTTATGATCTCTTGTTAACTATGAATGTTATCTTTTAGTATTAACAAACAGCACTATCTCATATCCATATTTAAAGATTTCTATCGTTCACCTAAAAAACTATCATAAATAATATATTTTGTCAAACCAACTATTTTATATATTGATAAATCGATATGAGTAAGTGCAGTGTTAAGGTTTCATAAATCAATAAATCCTCAATATCTATTACGCTTTTCAACAAAAAAATTCTATGTGTCCTAAAGCTATCGAAAAATCAACAGTATATTTATGAGATAATATAAATTATATTCTTACTGACCCTGAAACGCTGACGGGTTTCTGGCTGATTTTTGCAGATAGAGAGAAAACTTATGATAAATAATAATGTCCATAAAAACCAGACGCTTGCAAGGTTAGCACATATCTACAAATTAACTGATGAATTCTCAGGGATGTGCCCCAAGACATGTGCTTTATGTGAAAATAGAGAGAGCCTGATGCTCTTGCCCTATGAAGAAGAATTGATCCAAGATAATTCTGGAAAAATAGATCAAAATAATATGTTTTTAAAGGATCGCTGCGGGTATTACTATCAACCGCTTGGTTTCTCATGTCCTATGCTGCATTCATCGGGAACTTGTAAAATGTATCACAAACGTCCATTTGACTGCCGGAGTTTTCCTGTTGTTCCACGTTTTCAATTAGATAAAGGCAATTCAATCGATTTCTTCTTAGCTAATCCTTATTGTCCATTGTTACAAAACTTATCGAGCGATTTCATAAAAATTACCATTGAGTGCTGGCGATACTTTGCTGAAAATTTATCATCCGACTGGAAAACATCCTATAATAAATTGAATCAGCATTCTTATATTAATAAAGTTCCTGAAAAATATTTTTAGAATCGGGTTCTGCTGGAGTCCGAGTTCTC
>JAWOKW010000390.1:0-12788 GCA_033854095.1 Candidatus Methanoperedens sp.
TCCACATGGCCGCAAGACAAAAGCCCGTCTTCACATATGCCCAGATGCTGCAAAGCCACGCAAACCATGGACCCCATGGGGCACATGCCTGCTTCTCTTTCTCGACCTCACAGTGCCACTTACTCTCTATCTCTGAATATTTCTGCCTCCGCATCTCTACCCAATGTCCACAGGCAGCATCCTGATCTCGTTTCCAGTTATCACATGCCATATCTCACCACTTTTTGAAGCTTATAATGGATTTTGACTAGCGTAGCACAATATATACTATTCAGGTTGTACCGATATTATTCTCATGAATTAAACTTTTAGAATTGTCCAAGTCTGGGATTTTGTTCACTATAAAGGTATAGTGAACCTGACACTAAAGGGTATCACCAGTATTTCTACGTACACACACGCTAAGTGATTAGGCATCGTTGTTTGTCAATATTTCTGTCATAAGCTCTTTATTTCCAGTAAAAAGAAAGGAAATCTCCATAAACAAAATTTGCACTTTTCTCAGGAACAGTTGCCAAACTCTAAGAGCGGATATAGCATTATTCGGATAATAGCAAAGGCCAGATCAGAATGCAATAAAGCATGATCTGGTCAAACTAAAGCTTAAAATTTCTTTATTTTACTTTTTCGATGCGTTGAGCAAAGATAACCGATTTAGTGAGACGCTAAATCCTTAGCGTATGTGTACGTAGAAATACTGGTGATACCCTACTAAAGCCCCCAATGCGGCCATGTTTAGGTCGAGCTATCATAGATATATTTATTATAGATCTAGTATATAATCATTTTAAACATGCTGTTATGGGTTTATAAGGATTTTATTCTTTTGTTGTTTTTTGAGAACTCTATAACATGATAAATAGATATAAAATGTCTGAGTGCATGTGAAATTGTATAGAATTGTACCTCCTTTGCTGGATGCCTGGGCAGCATATCAAGTGCTATCAAAGATTTATTCGCGATAGGGCAGTGTGCGTAATTATGTCACATATATAAAAAATAACAGGGTGAATCGACATCCTATTTTCATGTATATGAATTTAACCGAAAGGTTTATCTAGAAAAAATTTAATTTTAAATTAGTGGGAAAAATCTTCACAGCTCAGTGGGAATATGGCTAGAAATGAGAGGTGTATAGATCCTTTCGATTCATGTAGATTCGACAACGTTTATCCCTCATTTTACCACGTTAATGCTTTTCCCAAATATTGCCAGAAGATTTTAATTCACAATTAACAAGGGGGAGAAAACATGGTATTACCTGTACAAAATTTTGAGGCGACTTTTCCGCCAATATATTACGACTCGCCAGTCAACCAGATTGTCTTCGGCTTCGAGGTCCCATCTGATGATAGTCTGACGGCAGAAATTACGGTCGGTGTGCCATACTTCAAGGTCAGCGCGATCGATGTTTGCAACTTTATCGACCACACTATTGTGAGCCACCCTTATGCCATCCCTAGCGAATCTCCGACAAATGTCCATCGATTGCTTTCGGTTCCCGAGGGTATTCCGACGACGAGTTCGATAAGGCACCTTTCGGCTCCTGTCGCGACCTCCGATGGGGTTAAACCATTGGCTGTCAAGCAAGGGCAATATGTCCGGCTCTGGATCACGGCGAATGTGCCCAAGGGCGATGCCCTGCTGCCTGGAAAGTTCACAGGCACGGTCGTTTTAGCAGGTAAGATCGTGCAGGCGACAGGTAGGAGATTGACAAAGACTGTGATTCTCCATGGAACCTATCTCGGCACGCTTATGGGAAAAGTAATTGTGCAACCGGAAACGGTGGTTCCGGGCCAGCCTGTACTGGTGCAGGTATGTGATGCATTAGGCAAGCCGCTCTCCGACCCGACGGTTACAGTCACCATTCAGGGTGTCCAAGCCTCAGCGCGCTACTACCAGTTCTCGACTGTCGGCAGCCGCAATTTCATCGTTCGTGCGGTCAGAGGGGAGTTGAGCGAGACCACCCAGATCACCATCAATATCGCGGGGAACCCCTTGAAATTCCGCTCGTCGCTCACGTTGCCAACGGTGACCGAGATGCCGATGCTTCAAGTAGCCTCGGTTTCGGGCCAGCCATATGCCGCGACCTTTACGTTGGGAAACACGTCGTCCGTCCGGCGTGTGCTCGCCGATGCAGTCACTCACCGCAACCCTTCCATCGCCCATGCAACGCCTACGCTCAGTGCTGCCGCCGCTCTGACGGCCGTGAGCCATGTTCCGTCTGATGCATTGGGCGCGGAATTTGCGAAGGTCATAGAAACCTTGCCGGCAGATAGGGTCATCCGGCTCGCGCCGAAATCGATCAAAACGGCTACCGGAACCGCGACGTCATCGGCCATCATAGCAGCGGTTGGTGGTTTGCAAACGGATCCTATTGACACCAAATACCTGTGGAATTTCGGCGACGGACAGACTCTCACGACCCAGTCGCCCATCGTGACCCATGATTACCTCCCAGCCATCCATGCTGGGAAAATCGCGCACAGCTTCGATGTAACCTGCACAATCGTACATGATAATCTCACTGTTAAGCGGACGCTCGTCCTGCACTCCGCCTATGAACTCTGCCGACGGCGAGGGGTGATTGTGCCGCCGGTCACCGGCCATATGTATGCGACGTTCCAGCGGGTCGCGTTCTCGGCTTCGCTGATAGTCCACAACCTAGAATCATCCCCGATCACGCTCAACAGCATGGCTTGCGTTCCCATAAGCGATGACGCCACCGTCGCATTGCCAGCGCCGCAATTCACGACAATGAAGGTTCCCGTAGTCGTGGCAGCCAATTCCGCCTCGGCTCTCGGTGTCTACATTCCCCTTAACCAATTGCGATTGAGTAGCGCCGTAGTAAACGGATTCGCCGTATACTATAGAGGTGAGATGAAGGCTGACAGTGGAACATCGGTACCGGTCCGTTTCTCCTACGTGTTTCGCATTCCGCTCTCCGACTCGGGGCGGTCCAACATTGAGTTGCCCTCTCATTTGGGGCCAGCAAGCTGGGATTTTGGCGCCGCGTTGAACACTGTCGCCGGCCTAGTTACGCAACCGACAGGCGCGGTGAGCAAGGCTGGCGACCAGATCGTAGATCCAGCGACGAAGACAGTTGCGATTGCGTTATCTGCAAACCCTCGGGACAACACCACGCTCGTCCAGGTTCATTCGGCGGTAAAGGCTGGCTTGACGAGCATCGCGCTGAAAACAGGCGCGCTCACTGCGAACAGGGGCGCCTTGAGGCTACCTCCGCACGTGTTCCACCCGCCCACTCCGATTAATTTCAGATTCGATCCCTTGAACCCGCCTCCGGTCGCGGCCAACAATGAATGCTATCCTGATGACATCTCTGATGACGCCGCGGCATCGGCCGCTGCGCAGCAGCTTGTCTGTCAGCTGACCAACGAGACCCATATCGAAACGATACCGTCATCCTTCCAGAACGCCCAGGCGGGCGATATCATTCTATCGCCGGTCCCGGTCGGTGGAGGCGATTTGATAGCGGCCTTGTTCCGCGCGCTCACTCCGCCGCAGCATCATACTCACTCCGGAATTATGACCGCGAACTTCTTCGAGATTACCCATTGCACTGCCTCTCCAGATCGCATAGAGAAAAACCTGAATACGACCGCCGGAATCCCGACTAGCTTCAACAGCAATATGCTACAATACGGATGGCCTGGGAGCATCACCCAGAGCATAGACGATGCGATTTCCGTAGTGAATTTGAATGATCCAACTGGCGCATCATACCCAAAGCAAAGTTTCGATGCTAGTCCGCAGGGTGATGGGTTCGAGATCATCCCTCCGCTCGTCGTAAAGCCGCTCCCTGAGAACGAGGCGACGGTTCGATCGCTCCTTCGTACGGTCGCTGATACAGCGCGATCGAAGGGCGCGCAATACGACTCAAGCGGCAATCTGCTACGGAAGGGAGGCTGCTATTACTCGTTCTACGGCTATACGAGACCGGAGCTCTCGGCAGGCTTCACGGACGCCGCGGGTGCGGATGCGGGATGGGCTCAAGGTATGTCCCCCGCCGTCTGCTCCTCCTTCATCTGGCTCTGCCTGAAGGAGAAAAACATCCCGCTGGTGACATCGGATCGGTTCGAGAAGCTCTCGGACTTCTCAGCGAGCGCCGTTGCCGGCGGGGCTCAGGTCGGATCAGCGACGCTTGATGGGTTGATCTTCTATCCTCAAGCGGAAAGGCTACAGGGAGCGCAGGCGCTCTACCAGGAGTTTATGAACGAGGCCCGGAGCAAAGAGTATGGCTTAGGAACCATTCCTGGAGTGAACGAAATAATCGCTGGTCCGCTAGCGGACCAGCTTATTAACACGTTCGCGTTCGGCAACCCGAACCTGGTTGGATCTTCTGCATGGAAGAACCCGGGAGATGGGAACGCGGTGAGTCCGGACAACATGATCTGGTGGAACCCGCCGTACTATGGTTATGCCGAGCCGTTGCAGTATCTTCCGCGGCACACTGAGCCGTACACTATCAGCAGATGGACGAAGGTCATCAGCTGGGGTTCGATCAAGGGGACAGTGCGGTATAACGGTGCTCCAGTTCCAAATGCGCACGTCTGGGTCTATCTCCCCGGTGGGGATGTCTACACGGGTGCCGACGGAAGTTACACCCTGAATCATGTCCCAATTGGACCATATAAACTCAAGGCTCAAGCGGTCATTACGACGAACGGTTTGAGTGAGGAATATACGAACAGCCTCGATGGCCAGCCAATTACGCTAACTACGGCAAATCCGAACATCGTTCAGGACATCGAGCTGCAAGGCCTTCCGATGAACTACCGGCGGGCGGACATGAAATATTCCGTGAGTTGCGATCACGGCGATGCCAACCCATTTAATACGCACGGCGTTCAAACCGCGGGTCCATGGAGCCAATCGCGGTATGTAAACCCTGGGCATGAGACAGATAGTCTGAAATACAGCTACGATTACGATGGCGGCGGCTATTTCCATATCGATTATGTGATCACAATCGCACTGCTCGAAGACCTCTCGATCGAGGTGACGATAGTGGGGACGATGTACGACGACAGCAGCCAAGATGTGCAGACCCAGTATACTGTTGGCCCATTCAATGTACCCATGGGTGGAAGCGGTACCGCATGGATGACCTTGGAGCACTCGAACGGATATCATAATGGACCGGCAAACTTCACCTTCTCGGTAACCAACAACCAGCAGACTGGCTAGTGGAGCGTTTGATAAGTTTTTTCCGATAATCATTTTTAAGAGTAAGATGCATGGACAGGTATGTTAGTTGAATATCGGAAATTATTTATCAAACAGTCCACTAGTTCAAGCGAATTTCTTCTATCAGTCCTTATGTTTTGTTTATTTTGTTACTACTACTTTTATAGTAAATAGTATTGAAGGCATTTCACATGGTGGTTTATCTTTGCGACAGATAGGATCGCCATCAGCGGTTAATTTAGTACGGCCCTCCTTATGTGCTTTATATATACCCTGGGCACCAGCAACAACAGCCACGTTCGGGACGCGACTGATGATCTTTTGATCATCTATTTTGATACTCCAATCATACTCTGCTCCCAATTTGAGCAAGAATGTTTCATTAATTCGAAGTGTAATTGTCTTACCATTATCAGCCAGGGTGACGATTTTACTTTTATCTTCTGGGATTATATGTGTCTCCAGAGCTTGAATCAGAGGTTGCAGATTTTCAGGGATATTTAGTTGATCTACCTCCACAGTATGCTTTTTCCCTTCTGAAAAACTCAATGCAAATTTCTCAACTGTCAATTTGTAATTAAATAAGTCAGCACCTGTATTTGGTTCTGGAAGCTTCTCTGGCAAGCTAAAAAAACCAGCGTCCTCCACCATCTGATGCAGTTTGTGAGCATCTTCCAGAGGAAGTGATTCCGTATTCAGCGTTACCGTCATACGCAATCCTGCAATACCTCCGGTGCGTTCAAGATAAAATAACATTTTGCTTTCTAAGGCCGTTTCTGTATTATTCATTATATTTTTCCCCTTTATTGTGTTGATGCATTGTTTATACAGCAATTGTAGGAACGGGTCGTTAATTCGAGCGAATTGGTTCTTTTTAAGGCATCGTAGAAGAATGGCACAAATAGTTCCACTCTTCCAACAATATTTAAAAAGCACTACACTCGGCTATGGTAAAATGAGGGATGAACTTTGTTAAACCCACATGAGTTGGAATTTCTATATAATTCTCGTTTTGTACCATATTCCCACGCTACTATGCATTAATTTTAGTAATATATAAATCTTTCGGTTAAATTCATGTACATGAAAATAGGATGTCGACGTATGCTTTTATTTTTTACGTATGTGACATAATATAACACACAATAAGGAAAGATGTATCTACACCACCAACTTTCTAGCGCAAACTATTTAACCAGCAATGCTGATTGCAAATTGTGGTTAATGTTCGGGATCCCTGGTGGGGTAAAAATGATTAAATTTGTCTTTATTTTTTCCACACAAGGGTGGTAGACATTAACATTGGTGAATTAAATAAAAAGAAGGGAGAAAAAAATGGAAATTAAAGGTAAAAAATATTTAGTACTTTATCTAACAGACTGGCAAAAGCGAATGGTCAAAGATTTTCTTGGGGTTGATTGTAACACTTATCAGATTCCCATTGAAAAAAAACCTCCGATCGTTCCTATGTATGCAGTCAGGTTTCCAACAAATCCTGAATGTAAAAAAATGTATTTAACCGACTGGCAAATAAGGGAAATGAAAGATGAGGCTGGTATATCGTGCGATTTTATTGAACTATGTAAAGATGTTATGCATTATTTATATGGTGTACCTCCGAAGTAAAACTTGAAAGGCAGTCTCATAATTAATGATTAGTTGCAAAATCAACCGAAAAATAAGCGTGTATCTCAAGTTTATGATACCGACTTGAAGTCGGTATATATTTTCTTAAATTAGCTGGAATCAGAATTTACATTCAATATTTTTCGTAAAACAGCACTGAAACAAGAAATGAATGTAAATATTCAATAAGGAGGAATTTTAGATTGAATAAAATGAATATAAATGAGTATTTACCAGAAGCATGTGTGTGGGAGCTAACATTACAATGCAATATGCGATGTATCCATTGTGGTTCTATAGCTGGTGGAGCTAGAGAAGATGAACTTACGGTTGATGAATGTTTGGGTATAGCTGATGAGCTATTAGAACTTGGCTGTAGGCAGATTACATTCATCGGTGGAGAAGTGTTTCTCTACAAAGGTTGGGAGAAAATAGCTAGAAAACTTTCTGAAGGCGGTGCTTGGGTTAACATTATAACTAATGCTTTTTTAATGGAGGATGCTCAAATTGAGCAGATTAAATATGCACGACTAGTTAATTTGGGTATTTCTGTCGATGGCATGGAGGAAAATCACAATAGAATAAGGAATTCAAATATATCATTTAAAAAAGTGCTTAAAGCCTTTGAGCGTCTCCGTAAAGAGAATATACCAATTGCAGTTGTTACAAGCTTATTGGACTTCAATTTTGATGATCTTGAATCCATGTATAAGTTATTTGTGGAGAATGGCGTATCAGTCTGGCAAATACAGATTGCAACAGCAATGGGCAGTATGAAAGAACATAAAAATTTTCTTCTGAACCCCTCAAAGATTCCTTTAGTTACTAGCTTCATTAAAGACAAGCGCGATGAGCAACAGATCAGGCTTTATGCAGGTGATGACGTAGGTTATTACGATGAAAATGAACTATACTTAAGGAACAGCCCAGGAACCATTTCTGTATGGCAGGGATGCCAAGCTGGCTTGAGGGTGGTAGGTATAGATAGTGTAGGTAATGTTAAAGGTTGTGAGTCATTGTATGATGATAAATTTATCGAAGGTAATTTGCGTGAAGAATCCCTTAAAGAAATATGGTATAAAGAAGGTAACTTTTCTTATAATAGGCAATTTGATCCTAGCAGATTAGCAGGTAAATGTGCAGGCTGTGATAAAGGACAGATTTGCCGTGCCGGTTGTCATGGCTTGTGTTATTTCACTACTGGTTCAATATTTGAAAACCCTTATTGTTGTTATCCCAAAATTTAGTGAACCCCAAAAAAGGGTATCGTCCCGATTTATGCGATATGTACGCTAAGGAAGTAGGCATCTTTATTTGCCAATATTTCTCATTTAACCACTTTATTTTCAGTAAAAAGGCCTAGTACAAACGTTCGTATCACCAGGTGCCATTAGAAATACTGTATCTTTCTTTTGTTAATGTAGGTGTTGAGCGCGATGTGGTTTGTTTATCCCCAGCAATTTTGTAATTTTCCGTACAGACAGTCTGAGCTTGAGGTAACTTCTTAATTTTCTCACGATCTTTATCAAATTCACTTTTTTAAATGGTATATTTGGGTTTTCCCATGTAACACCCTACATCCGTTCTGCTGCAAGTGCTTCTTTGGTTCGCAGGCTTATTAAATCTCGCTTCAACTCATCACAGTGTAGTAACAATTTTGGAGTTCATGGCACCTGGTGATAGCAACGTTGGTACTGGGCCAGATTCGCATTAATGTCAATTTTTACAATGATATTTATATCATTTTGTGCCGAGAATGAGAATATGCAAATTCTGAGATGAGACTATGCTATTTAGAAAAATGAATAAAGTGGAATCCGGTCTATCTATACTGGGCTTCGGATGCATGCGCTTGCCAGTAACAAAAGACGGAAACATCGATGAAAATCAGGCTACCGATATGCTTAGGTATGCCATAGATCATGGCGTGAACTACATTGACACCGCCTATCCATACCATAATGGACAGAGCGAACCTTTCCTTGGTCGTGCACTGCAGGGAGAATATCGCGAGAAGGTGAACTTGGCTACCAAGCTTCCTAGCTGGCTAATCAAATCACGTGCTGATATGGATCGTTATCTTGATGAGCAGCTCAAACGGTTACAGACCGATCATATCGATTTCTACTTGGTCCACGGACTCATGAAACCATTCTGGGAAAATCTCTATCCATTGGGTGTTACCGACTTCCTGGATAGTGCTATTGCCGATGGAAGAATCAAGTATGCAGGTTTCTCATTCCACGACGAACTGGCATTATTTAAGGAGATTAGGGTACCACCACGATTCGTCCGTAAAGAACTAATAAGACAATAATTAAATAGTTATATAACCATATTTATTGAGTTCCAAGCAATAAATTGCAGCTAAGCTTAGCGATCTTCTTTACTGATGTTCTACTTTG
Organism: Candidatus Methanoperedens sp.; assembly: GCA_033854095.1. Taxonomy (GTDB): domain Archaea; phylum Halobacteriota; class Methanosarcinia; order Methanosarcinales; family Methanoperedenaceae; genus Methanoperedens. The sequence continues at coordinate 9,240 of JAWOKW010000390.1, forward strand.
AGCGATTTCCGCCTCAAACTCATAAGCACGCTTTTTTTATGGATTAATACTACACGACCTTCCTATGAACAAACCAGAAGGTTAGCTCAGGTTTCAAAATTATCAGATGGTGAAATCAAGAGAGCCAAGGAATAAATATTTTATTAGGTAATTATTTAATCACTGTCTTATAAGTACTTTACGGACGAATCGTGGTGGTACCCTTACCCCATCTACACGCACAAAGAACTTCTCGACGAAATCGGTGTTATGGTTCATATTGGGCCATATTCTTCGTTCCAGCATTTGGGTTGCCAATCACTGAGCTGATCACAGTGCGGCTGGCCGCGAACAGTATAGCAGTCAAAATTTGCGCAATCTCCGCATACGGTATTTTCTATTAACCACCCAGGCCTTGGGTTTTTGCAATACTCTACGATGAGGGCAGGAACCAACGCATCCCCTCTCATAGCAGCGTGATTGGGAGCTGCTACATAGGTTCTCGTTGACTTGTAGAGCGAGTTTTCAGCAGTAAATCCTGGCATATTCATTTCATTCACCTCCTCTTATTATTATCTCAACGATCATAATAAGGCGACAACTTAGTCACCAAAAACGGAAACTCCTCGGTCACATCTACACGCACATAGATGTAGAGAGATGCCTCTTCTATAAATCTAGAAATCTAGACATTTTCATTTTATTTCACTTCCTTTGAAATTGTTCATTTTACTTCCCTTTTGTGTAACTATACCCTATTTTCATCATGCTAAGCTAAGATTAAGATTACCCTATTAACCGCTTTTTGTTTTTTCTTGGTCTTCTATTTCCCTGATCTCTTGTGACCCAGATACCTGTCAACGGGCTATGTGCTGCATAGCTTCTACGTGGGCTATGGACATTGTTCCTTCTTGCCTATGCACACATCATCGCACCCCATACCGGGCACACAAGTCCCGCAGCATTTTTTACCTACTGGACAGCAAGGGGGCGGGGGGGACGTGGGTTCGACACAGCGACATACTTTCAGCATTCCAAAATCATGACCTATGTAAGTGAAGTCAAAACAAGGTCCACAATTATCACTAGGGCTGCCGCAAGGGCAAATGCTGATTAAACTGCCATCGACATCCGGGTAACAACCCTGATCACCCAATGCCCCACTACCACACGGCGGTACAAGAAGACTCATTGAAACGAGTCCGCCATCTCTTACAGGAGCGACAGAAGCGACAGAAGGTGTCATAACATAATATCGAGCTGATTGGTATATCGAAGCCTCTGCGGTAAATCCTGGCATTTCCATTTTATTCACCTCCTTTTATTTTTTCATAACTGATCGATCATACGATGGGGAGTCTCTACATTACATAGGTAGAGGGCAGTGCCTGCCTCCAAGGCAACGACAAATGCAAGATCTCATACAATATGAATCATCGCATTGATCAGCACAAAATTTGAAACAACCTCCTCTCCAAAATGCTGGTTGTATCATCCCTTTGCCCGGAAGAGTTGTCCTGGTCTTATGATAGTATTCGCTAGCTTTGAATAATGAAGCTTCGGCTGTAAATCCTGGTAGATTCATTCTATTCACCTCCTTTTATATTGATTTCAACGATCATAATAAAGCGACAACTTTGTCACCAAAAACGGAAATTCTTCTGTCACATCCACGCGCACAAAGAACTTCTCTACGAAATCAGTCTCGCGATTTGTATAAGAGAAGATAACATCGACAATTTTGCGCACCCCGCTGAGGGTCGAAAGGCGAACATCAACCTCGGTCAGTGAAAAGTTCTTCCCATGCATTTCAGCAGCCTTTGCATAAATCGCATCATAGCGGACTGCCAGATAGTTCAGAGCACGATGTTCATCTGTTGCTCCTGCGTTATCAGCCATTTGCATAATCCTGTCAAGCAATTCCTCAGCAGCTCCTTCAAACTCCTCTTCAGGGATCGATTCAGGTCTTTTTGCTTTGAGAGCTTCAATGAATGAATTTCGATCGAAAGAATATGTCTGATCGAATCCAACTATGGGAACCATAAGTCCATTGCACATATCTGGAGGAGCGATCGGTCCTTTCACTCCGATAATTACATCAATATCCATTGGACTTAGGGCAGGACGGATGGCCTCAACTAACGCATCGAAATCCGCAGGAGTTCGCGGCTGAAGAATGTAGGTATCTATCCCTTCTATTGTCAGCACCCAGCATAATTTACGAACTAAGTATCGATTTTCTTTGTTTGACAGAATTTTATGGAGGGCCTTTTGATCCGTAAGCCCGACTGTTTCATTTCCTGCTCGTGCGGTAGCTTGGACAAATTCTTTTTCAATCCCCATGCTAGGAAAACGCACCATCACCCTGCCAAGTGCATAGACATAAGGGTAAGCACCTACACCGTTAAGCTTAATGCCTCCACAGCCAGTTTTCGCACACGGAGCTTCGTTGCCAGATGTTGTTCCCCCATTCTGTGTTTGTGAAGGTAAAATTGCACTTTCACGATTTTCTGGGAGCTTCACAATTGCTGCGCTTGCCTCACCGAATTTATCAGATGATTGTTTATTTACTTCTATTTGTTCCATGAACTTTTTTCCTCCTCTGCAATTTGAAACATTATTTCCAGTAACTGTGGGAATAGGCGTTAGTTCAAGCGAATCTCCTCTATGAATCCTAAGGTATCCTAGAAGACTGATGCAAACTCAAAATGCTCTCTGTATAGCTCCACCCTTTGAGCAACATTTGAGAAAGCGCTATACTTGCCTGTGGTAAAATGACGGATGAACGTTAGCGAACCCATATGAGTTGAAATTTCTATATACCCCTCATTTTTAATCATATTCCCACCAATTTAGCATTAAATCTTTTTATAGATAAACCTTTCGGTTAAATTCATATACATGAAAATAGGATGCCGGCTTGCCCTGTTATTTTTCACATATGTGACATATGATGCACACTATATAGTCAATCATGCTAGTTTTACCTGAAAATATAATATTTATGTAGCTATCTTCAACAATTCGGGTTAATACATGCTGACCGACGATATAATAAGCATGTGGCTTAGTAATTAGCTAAGAAACTGAGGGAATCAGGAATCAGTAAGAAATTAGATGAAAAGTGAAAAGTCACGATATCGAATAAGAAACAAAGATATTTAAATATCGAGAGCCTAAACATTATTCAAAAAGGGGGATGTATATGGCAAACTCTTTGGATTTAGTAAATCTGACAGAATTGATGAAACTTACAAGCGGCAAACCTGAAATTACTGTTGGATTGATAGATGGACCTGTAGTCATAAATCATCCTGATCTTATGAGTGAAAACATCCATGAAGCTCCAGGTAGATCAGGCTCATGCGCTCAAGCTAGCAGCTCAGCCTGTATGCATGGAACCTTTGTGGCCGGTATCCTATCAGCTAAGAGAGATTCTACATCTCCAGCAATCTGTCCCAACTGTACTCTTCTTGTGCATCCGATTTTTGCAGAGACGGCTCAAGAGAATAAACAGATGCCAAGCGCGACTCCTGAAGAACTCGCAACTGCAATTATTGAGAGCATAGA
>JAWOKW010000391.1:0-3163 GCA_033854095.1 Candidatus Methanoperedens sp.
ACAGTCATTTTATTGCTATTACTCTCGGTTTTGATTGGTGGATGCTTTAAGTCTGAGATATCGATTACCAACTCTACCGAAGTGCCATTAGCTTTTGGAGAGAGAACCCATGCCGATAAATTATATAGTGTAAAAGCTTTGGCAAAAACTTCTCTGGATGAACATTCACCTTTATGGAGCTCAGATGGAAAAGTCATATTTTATATACGCGAGAATGAAAAACAGGATGCACAGAAAGAGATATGGAAAGTGGATGCAGAAGGTGACAGCGCAACTTTTTTAACAGGTGTTTGCTGTGATGTTGTTTTTTCTCCTGACAGAAAGGATATTTTTTACACAGAAACCAATACTTCTTCGGAAAAAGAAGATAGATTCATAGCCTATACAATGGGCGTAGATGGTAAAAATAAAAAGAAAATAGCCGAACTCGCCGTTGAGAAAAAGTACGTTGGCGACGGGGGCTATATAGGAAGTACCCAGGGACTTATGTACGATATGCATTCATGGAATCCAGATAGGACAAAGATATTCTTTACAAAACTGGAAGAAACTGGCTATACATGGGTATGGAATGAAAAAGATAGAAAATGGATAAGATACAGAGCCGGGACCGAACCCTCTATACCCGTTGTAAAAGAAGGTACCTGGAAAGGGCAAAAGCTGATTGCCAAAGAGCATGAGAGAACTGCATGGGTATGGGATTTGAAAGATAATGAATTGAGATTAGTTGGTCATTTGAGCTATGGCAATGTACAGTACTCCGCTAAGGGAGCAGTGGTCTGGAGTCCGGATGGCAATTATGTAGCTTTGCCTTCTATTGAACTTTCGGAAGCGGGAGCGACTCAGCAGATTTTTGCTATAAATACAGAAACCGGAGAAAGCAAGAGATTGACCTCATTTGTTGGGGGTAACGCCTGGCCTAAATGGAGCGGTGATAGTAAGAAGATAATATATTTGCGAATGCAACCTGAATACTGGTGGTCGCCTTATATCCCTGACAGCCAGAAGGGTTTCGATATCTGGATGGTGAATCTCGATGGAAGTAATGAAAAACAATTGACAGATATCCTGAACAACTCCGAAGAGGGATGGTTGAGCCCAGACGGGTCAAAGGTAGTCTATAGCTCCTGGAAAAAAGATTCTTTGGGCGTAGGCGAAACCCAGGAAATTCAGATCTGGATTATGAATGAAGATGGAAATGATAGAAAACTGCTTGCAAAAGTTGACACCGGAGGCATAGAGTCCATGGAATGGAGTCCCGATGGATCTAAGATAGCTTTTGTGACATGGGAATCAGGGAGAAATGGATTAGACCGCGACATATACGTGATGGATGTATCGCAATCAGGAGACTAAAATGAAAATACCTAAGAATTTACCTGAAACTGAGGTTATTCTGGCAATAGCAACTTTTACATTAACTAAAATTAGTAAAAGTTATGTACTTTTCCGTCAATCTTTTGCTATTTTTGTAATCGCATACATTGTATTTTTCTCTGGATGTGTTGAGCAAAAGCCCACCGTTCCAATGGGAACACCAGCCGTAACAGTGTCGATTACTTCTGAACAAGTGCAGAACAATACACCTACTCCATCGTTTTATGGGGCGCAGCAGGAGGCAAGCACTTCTGCATCAATTGACATAGAGTCCAGTGCTGAAAAATTTACAATTTATGTTCCGGTTTTGCTTGATGAAAATAAAAATGTGTTGAAAATGTATGAAAATCCCACAATTACAGGCAAAGTAGGCAACATAACAACCGCTATTGTAGATACTAACTACGGGAAAGCTTTCATGATAAGTAAATCAGGGTTGGGGGATTATTTGTTTGACTGGAATGAGGTTCCTGGAAATGATACTGGTCGCTTTGTGAAGTGGTTGGAAAATAGAGGAATGGCACAACTAGGAGATAAGTTGGATATAAGAAAAACTGATGACGGCAGGACTTTAACAGTCTCAGGAGGGATAGGATATAAATTCTGGATTGATGAAAAGAAAGTATTGGAATTAATCAATACAGCAGTAGGAGACACAGGTTTCTTTTTTGCAAAAGAAGAGAATGGCAAGTTGAATATATATTCGGGAAGTATTGAGATAAGCATGAAAGAAAAGCATGGAGTACTCAAGGAGGACATCCAAACATCCTATAATTTTTTTAGAAAATTCACAATCAGCATGAGTAATTATTCATCTCCTGATTCTTTCATTAATATGACTAACCCCTATTCTCCTCCCGAATATTCTCCCAAGATTGATGCATGGATTTATTCGGATACCGATGTAGAAAATCTTAGATTCTATTTTTACGTTGATCCGTTTAATCGCATTGATCGAATAGCATTGCATATGAGTACCGATGGGTGGACAGGATCCACAAGGTCTCCGAATGTTCATCCGATAAAAGGATGGAACGTAGTGAACATATCAGGAGGACTAATTGCTTGGGACTGAATCTGCTAGTGCGTCCATCCGAATAGGCTGTCGGGCTGTGAACAGGAGGAAAAAGATGACATATAGGAACACAATTGTAACCACAATCATAATATTGCTGTTACTATCGGTTCTGCTCAGTGGATGTATCGGAGAGAAGAAGACAGCTCAGGCGCCGGAATCACTACAAAAAGAGGCAGCGAATGTCTCATCTCCAAACTTAACGTCATCGTCAATTGGAGAAAATATACCAGAAATTAAAATAACTTCCTTCTCAAGCGTGTATATGCATGATAATTCAGATTTCAAAGACATTTATTTATTTAACTGGGATAATGTTCCGGGAAACGAAAGCGAGAGACTCCTGGGTTTCCTCAAGAATGAAAGTGAGCACCATTGGCTTCTTCAGGAAATCTTCATGGAATCACCGAACTGGCTTGAAAATGCACAGGTGAACAAAAGTGATAAGAATAACACAATAAGGATTTTTGATATCCACAAATCAATCGAGTTAAAACTCGAAAATAGTCAGGATGTCGTATTTGTCGATATCAGAAAGCTATATTTACCGGAAAAGATTGATGGTTTTAAATTATTGGTAAAGCATGAAAATGGCAAAATTAACATCTACAACAGGGAATTTCAAAATAAATACAGGTATGACATTTCAGAAGGATATTATGCTGCGTACAATCTTACAATAAGAAATAATGGCTCAGATCCCTTATATTT
>JAWOKW010000392.1:0-2824 GCA_033854095.1 Candidatus Methanoperedens sp.
TAAAGTCCAAAATCATTTTTTAAACATCTATCAACAGGTTTCAAACTTTTTACATCTGTTCTATTTCCTGACCATACGTGATGTGTAACAAGTATTTCTTTTTGGTCTTCCTCATATCACTGAGATGTTATATATATCAGGCGCAACGATTAATTGCTAAATATAGCATATACCTCTTTAAAATCATTTGAAAATTATGGCAAAATCAGAATACTGGATGAAAATGGCAGAAGAAGACCTGAATGATGCATCACTGGATATTGAAAATAGCCGGTTCCCAAGTTCGGTCTTTCATTCACAACAGTGCGCTGAAAAAGTATGTAAAGCCATACTTTCATCTCTTGGGATCGAATCTGGAAAAACTCATTTCCCCTCGTCTGTTCTTGAATTGATGGTTATGAGAGGAAATAAATTTCAACTATTAAATAAAGAACTTGAAATCCTTTATCGAATTGTGAATTTTTCAAAGTTATTAGAAAGCCAGAAGGAATCTCCAAGGTATGGATGGGAAACCGTTGATAAGATCATAATGCCATCTGAAATTTACGATGCAAATAAGTCAGTCGCCCTTTTTAACAATGCAAAGGAGGTAATGGAGCTTGGAAGAAAATTCCTTAAAGGATATAAATGAAGAATATGCCGCCCTCATAAAAGAATATCTTGAGAAAGTAAAGAACAGGGTAACAGGAGTGCTCCTTTTTGGCTCAGTCGCGCGCCTCGAGGAGCTGCCTTTTCCACAGAGCGATATTGACATGATCGTGGTAGCAAATGATCTGCCTTCTGATTTTTTTGAAAGGGCTGAATTGGTCAGAAAAATTGAGAATTGCCCATCTCTTTTACAGAGCATCTGGATGACCGAGGAGGAATTTATATCACAGTTCAAAGCAGGAGCAGGATACCTTCTGGATGCGATCCATGAAGGGAGGATAATTTATGATACGGGGTTTTTAAGAAAGATAATTCCACAGGCGAAAGGTGAGCTTGAAATACGGGGAATAAAGCGCGTTGGAAGTGCCTGGGTCTGGCCTGTAAAGAGACTGAAGGGGATTACTTGAATTCCTATTCTCATAAGAATCCATCTCCCTATATTGACAGTTTATTACCCGAGTCTCAGAGGAATAGCCTGTAAACCCTGAAACTCAGGTTACGAGTCCGTCTACCAGGATTTTTATTTTTAATGCGCCCGCGCCGCCATTGGAATAGAGTACATCCACATGGCTATTGCACCGAATACCAGTATCAACACTATATAAGGCAACACTGAGGCTTTTGAATTCTGATTATTCAGGGATATCTTGTATACTGTATATACCGAACCAAGGATTCCAAGTAATGTCAGGATATACTGGATACCCTCTATCGTTGGCATATTCAGCAGTGAAAGGTTACCTGAATAGTGAAATCCCACGAGCGAAGTGGAGGTATATATCACGGACCTCCCTTCTCCGAGGAAATGTCTTGCATTATGCGCCAGATGTATGCCAAGCCCCAGGGGGATAAGGGAGTAGCCATAGTGCGCAAAATTGGAAAGCGTCTTCTTTCCAAGGCTTGATATGAAGCTCAAGATCAGCATTAATACAAGTGGTATGAGCATGGCTCCCGCAAATATAATCGTCCATGCAAGTGTAAAATTGGTAATGCCAGTTGTGTTCTCGAACCATTTCATGAACGGATCCCATACATCAAGCATAACGATGGTCTGGCTCACCACTATACCGATAAGCGCAGTGGCAAGGAAAGCATCCTCAAATCTGGGTTTCTTAATGAACCAGAGTTCGCTCGTCGGAGGTCTCGGGGTTATCCTGACAGCATCATGGGGACAGTTCTTGATGCAATTGGAACAGAAATTGCAGAATCGATTGGAATCCATAGTCCTGGGATATTCGAACATCGAGCAGCCTTTTACTTTTTCAGTCCCTTTATAACATGATGGGGTCTTGCATGACTTACAAGTTTCATTATCTGTCCTGAGTTCAAGTGCTGAACTCATGGAATAGTTGCCTGATAGCCCTCCAAGAAAACAGAGGTAGCGGCACCATGCCCTTTTTTCAAATAATGCTCCCATGAGAACCACACCTGTAAATACGAATAACAGAAGGTAGCCCGTATTTCTGGGCGACTCGACAAGACCGAATATTGTATCTGCCCATGTGATTATCAGAAAAGCGGCTATGATCATCCAGACGCCATATTTCTGAAGGAATTTTGGCACTTTTTTCTGCAGCCCGATTTTTTTCTGTACTTCATCGCTCACCCTTGACATCGGGCATACTGAGCACCATAACCTTCCGAATAGCAGAAAGAGTATTGGCAGGATTGGCCAGAGGAATATCCATACCATGACAGAGCCGAAATTATATGAGGTTTCAAGGCTTCCGAAAAATAGCTGCACTAAAATTATGCCGAATATTATGATAGTAGGCAGTACGAAGATAAGAGGGTACCAGCGGCTCTTTAGAAGAGCTTTTAATGGGACATAATTCAGGAGATTAATCTTTTTTAGTTTTTCAGATTTTGCTGTGAAAAAACCAGCTATTCCAATAACACCGAGGATTATTGTTATAACATACCAGTTGATTGTCCCTCCAGAAGCGCCTCCGTGATTGTCCATATTCATACAACTCTGGTTGCTCATATTCATACCACTGTGGTCGCTCATATTCATACTACTGTGGTCGCTCATATCCATTTGCTCAGATGCACTGGCAAAATAAGTGAAAGCCACAGAAAGCATAATCATAGATAAAACAATTAGCGTTTTTTTGTTCATTATTTTTCCTCCTACTTTACATTGTCTGTAAAATTTAACTTAGACAGCATAACC
>JAWOKW010000393.1:0-8771 GCA_033854095.1 Candidatus Methanoperedens sp.
GCCCAGATGACCCTTCAGGGGCGCTCACCTGATGAGGTGGCTCTGGAATTATCAAAGAATAATGAAAGCCGCCTTGAGGGAATTCGGAAGACTGCTCGCTGTTTTGACTATAAGGAGGGGCACAGCAGTCAGGTGACAAGACTGGCGATGCGTCTTTTTGATGAACTAAAAGGGCTTCATGGGCTTGGTGCCATTGAGCGCTTCTGGCTGCAATATGCAGGCATCCTTCATGATATCGGGTGGGTCGAAGGGCAGAAGGGGCATCACAAAACTTCACTGCGCATTATCCTTGCTGAGCCTAAATTGCCTTTTGATGAAAGGGAGCGGAATATCATAGGTTCAATCGCCCGCTACCACAGGAAAAAACTTCCTAATAAAGGGCATCCAAACTTTGCTGCACTGCTGCGAGGTGAGCGGCAGAAGGTAAAGGTGTTGTCAGCGATACTTCGCGTGGCTGATGGACTTGATTTCACCCAGCAGAGCCTTGTTAAAGATATCACATGCGAGGTCTCCCCTGAGCAGGTGACAGTCAATTGCGCTGTTTCAGGAGAAGCAGAAATCGAGAAGCAAAGAGCCATGAAAAAAGGAGATCTGTTCGAGAAGGTATTTAATCGGGATCTTGCAATTTCCTTAGACCTTGTATCATGAAGAAAAGCATCCTGAAAGAACTGGGTGAGAAAGAGCTTCTCCTGCCTGAACTTGTGAACGCTGCGCTCGCTTCCAATGAAAGAATCAAGTATTATTTCACGCTGCTCCAGACCGCACAATCCAGGGCTCTACATCCTGACCGTGAATTTCACAATCTTAAAAAAGAGCGAGAAGCCGCCGGGGTTGAGAACGTAATGCTTGATAGTGCAGTGCAGGGGGCAGAAAATCTTGGCTCAGGGATGTATCGAATTCCCTATGCAGAGGAGATATTGTCAGCCATAAAAGCATGCATGCAGGAGATGTCTCTTCCCATTCTGGTACATGGGGAGCACGATTATGATAAACGGCTCACAGAGATGCTTGAGGGCTGGCCTGCCGGTGGACCCCTGAGCGAGCAGTTCCTCCAGAGGATAACCTCAGGTGACCGAAAAAGCGGGGACAGCCTCCACCTCCTTGTGATGGATATGCACAGAACGCTGAATTCTATGCAGGGTGAGCTCTCGCAGGAAATATCGACGGTGCCATGACCTACCTGCTTGAGGAGAGCGACAGAGTCCTGGTCAGGGCGTTCATGGCAGGGATTAACCGCACTGCTCCTCTTAAATTTGACCACCCCGGACTTGGGACAACAGCCACGCGCATGGGCATGCGGCTCGTCATTCAGAACGACATAGGAGTGACAGACGCGCATGTGCTTGTGGTGAACATCGAAGGAACGACAGTGTCCATCGTGCACACAGATATTCATATGCCCAGGCTAAGGTTCTTCCAGAGCCTTTTAGATAAATGGGATGCGAAGTGGGAAGATACGCTATCAAAGAGCGATGACCAGTTCGAAAAAGGGGTATATCATCTCTCTACAGGGAGATATACAGCAAAGGACTTCCCGGATCTTGAGGCTTTCCTCACCTACCTTGGATCCAGGATAGTGTTCCTGATTGACTGGAACAGGGCACGCAAGCGGCTTCGGAACTTCCTCCCAAATAAAGACTGCATAGCCGTTCTTAAATGGGCAGCAGATAATGAGGTCGGGCATATCGCTTTCTTCAATCTGGGCGGGGAAAAGCTCATCTATGACGCCCTTCTTCTGTCCATTCCCCGCACAGAGCCGCTTTATCAGATACTGGGTCGTGAGAAATGCATGGAATACTTAAAGTGGGTGCTCAGAATAGCAAGCGATGGACTGTTGACCGACAGCTCACGATCACTCATTCAGGATGAAATAAAAGCTGAACTCCTTGGGCAACTCAGTTCCCTGTGCGAGGAACTTATGGGAATATGCGAGGAACATGCCTCGCTCATAATCGAGGCAGCAAACGCAGTGAGTGATTCCCTCAGCCAGCAGGACTTTGCAGCCCGCAATGCACGGAAGGTCAGGGTCTGGGAAGGTCAGGCTGATGAACTCGTGATTAAGGTTCAGACCCTTTCTGAGAGGACTGAAGGGACATCGTTTTTTGCCGCACTGATAAACAGGTCTGACGATGCGCTTGACCATCTCGAAAAGGCATCGTTCTTTGCCACGCTCATTCCAGATGCATGGTCAGGGAAAATTCGTGATAATCTATACACGATGGCAGAGACAGCGCAGAGGTGCAGTCAGGAGTTCTTAAAAGCCCTTATATCCGCCCGTGAAGTTCACAAAGGCTATAGCCGCGAGGAGATGGCTGACTTCCTCACGGCTTCTGACAAGGTGGAGGGCATGGAAAAGGAATGCGATGAAGCATTGCGGAAAACTGTGCAAAGCATCTTCCGGGATAATATGAATAATAAATTGGTTTACTTTGAGCTTGCCCGCTGTATTGCAGCATCCACAGGCGCTCTCAAAAAGGCAGCATGCATCATGCATGATAACATTTTTGAAAACATTAAAAGGTAGATTTATGGCAAACAATGTTCCAAGAATGATCACATTCGATCACGGTCCACAGGTCGCGATAACATCTGAAGATTTTGGCGGTAAAGCCGCAGGTCTGACAAGAATATCAAAACTTGGGATTCCAGTTCCACCTGGCTTCTCTTTGAACGTTTCAATTTGTGAGGAATACTACCGCAACGAAGGGAGACTCCCATCGGATGTGCCAGACATACTGCGTCAGGGAATCGCATTTATAGAGAGAGCCACGGGATTGACATTTGGAGGACGTAAACCGCTTCTTGTATCTGTAAGATCCGGTGCCCCGGTCACAATGCCTGGCATTATGGAAACACTGCTGAATGTGGGTCTCAACAGGGAAACGCTCCGGGGAATAACATTCCTGACTGGAAATCCCCGCTTTTCATGGGATTGCTACAGGAGACTCATGGAAAAATTCGGTGAAGTAGTGTTCTCTCATGATGCAGGGCAGTACAGATTGCTCTTAAAGAACGCAATGAAAAGGGAGGATGTCTCGGATGAAACAGAGCTGGATTCCAGTAGTCTGAAAAGCCTTGCAGAGGAATATGAAAGGATATTTCTGGCAGGCGGGCGCAAGCTCCCGCAGGATGTTTATGAACAACTCGAACTTTCCGTGGTCGCTGTCCTCCAATCATGGATGAATCCCAGAGCGCAGGCATTTCGCAGAATGAACCTGATAAACAATGTCCGTGGGACTGCTGTCACTGTACAGGCAATGGTATATGGGAACATGGGTCCACATTCCGGCGCTGGCGTGGCTTTCACGAGGAACCCCTGGACAGGGGTGAACGAACCCCTGATCGACTTTAAGTTTGGCGCACAGGGAGAAGATGTGGTATCAGGTGAACGGTCAGCCCCTACACAGAGAGGGCTACTGGAAACTATGCCCCACGTACACCAGGAACTCCTTACAGTGGGCAGAAATATCGAATCCCATTTTAAAGACATGCAGGATATAGAGTTTACGATACAGGAAGGAAAGCTCTATATCTTGCAGAATCGCGACGGAAAGAGGACGCCGCTTGCGGCTCTTAGAATTGCAGTGGAGATGTGCCAGGAGGATATCATTTCGCCGCAGGAAGCACTGGAAAGGCTTCAAGACGTGGATATTGAATCTATCAGTGTTCAGAAGGTGCTCACTCAGGACGCTCCCCTTGCCGCAGGAATATCCGCATCAAGCGGGGTGGCATCAGGTCGAATCGCGTTCACGGGCGAGGCGGCTGAAAGATTCTCTGCCGAAGGGGTGATCCTTGTCAAGGAAATGGTCACGCCTGATGACATTCCGAGAATCGCTGTCTGTGCAGGGATACTCACGGCTCGCGGGGCAAGGACCTCACATGCAGCAGTAGTTGCCCGCCAGATGGGAAAGGTCTGCATTGTTAACTGTACTGCTCTTGAAATCGACATTCCCAATCATAAGTGCAGGCTGGGCAGGCGGGAGCTTTATGAAGGAGATGTGATTACTCTGGATGGAGATGCCGGCTCGGTGTATCGTGGAAAAGTGGAAGTGCTGTCCGAAAAGCCCGTTGAACTGATTGCTGTGGTGAAAGGCTGGGGGAGTCTTTGAAAATGCTATATCATTCTAACTACATTTACTATCTTCCCCGCATCCTTTCCCTCCACCATCCCACAAACGGCGGTACCCAGCAGAGATTCACAGCGATGGTTTCAAGCGCCGTATAAACTTGAGTTGTTGGACTGAAACCCAGCAAGCGGGCTGTGAGCAATCCTATAGGAGCAATAAGGATGACAAGCAGGCTTGCCAGCATCACAGGATGGCGAGTATAATGTCTGGTTGCTTTTAACCATGATTCTTCTCTTCTCTTGAAGAAAACCAAGCCTGAGATATTTGCTCCTATCTGATCGCTCAGAGCGTAAAAATAAGGGATATAAAAAGTTCGGATAACGAACTCTCAGCCCTGTGCAGGCGCTGCCTGATGGAATAGGCTCCTTCAAAGATGCTCTCGCCCTCTCCAGATAATGTACGAACGAGCCACTGTCCCGCACCGCTTCTCTGAAAGCCATAAGAATCCAGAACAGCGCCAAGGATAAGACCTCCAGCAAACCCTACGATAGTGAATTTGATAAGCTCTCCGAACCCTTCTTTTTCAGGCTCTTCTATCGTGTTTTTTTCTGCCATACTATAATGCTCCGATGCTATTCCTCATAATGCACTCAAGAAGTCAGCTGTTTGCGGATTGATTTTAATTCCTTTCGGCGTTTTCCTCCAAGCCTTGGATATGTCATTTTTAAGCCTTTTAGCATATCAACAATAATCTGCGAAATCATCAACTGAGCGTTTTCTTTGTCATCTGATGGAATAATATACCAGGGATTACTTGTGGTGCTCGTAGCACTCAGGCAATCCTCGTAGGCGTTCATATACTGCTTCCAGAATTTCCTCTCCGCAATATCATCCAGGCTGAACTTCCAGTTCTTTTCAGGATCGTCAATACGTTTGAGAAAACGCTTTCTCTGTTCCTCCTTCGATATATGGAGGAAAAATTTAATGATTCGCGTTCCATTTCGATATAAATGGTTCTCTAAGTCTATGACAGAGCGATAGCGCCCCTGCCAGATGGTTTTCTTATCATATCCATCAGGAAGCCCTTCGCCCTTTAGAATCTCCGGATGCACCCGGACAATCAGTACTTCCTCATAATAGGAGCGATTAAAGATACCAATCCGCCCCCGTTCAGGAAGACAGATGGTCGTGCGCCATAGAAAATCATGCTGGAGTTCCATGGCACTTGGATGTTTGAAGCTGAAAACCTGGCATCCCTGTGGATTGACTCCCGACATGATGTGCTTGATCGCACTGTCTTTTCCAGCAGAATCCATTCCCTGAAAAATCAGCAATATGGAATAGCTGTTTGATGCGTAAAGAAGGCTCTGAAGCGATCTTAGCTCTTCAACGTGCTCTCTGAGAATCTCCTGGTACTCTTCTTTCGACCTGTAAATGGGCGTTACAATTGTTGGAATACTCTTGAGTTCGATTTTTTTACCTGTCTGCACAAGGAAATCTCTGGAATCGAATTTCATCATATCGCTTCTGATAGTATCATTTCATGTTACCTTTTCGGTTCGGGTTGGTAGTTATGTTTATGTGTCCGCACTTAGTCCTTTGAAATATATAATATAATTTAGATTATTTGACAATAAGGTTGATGACGTTTACTATTTCTTTTTCCGCATTTTCATCAAACGGAGCCTTCCAATAAATATTATCTGTTCCTCTTTCTCTCAAGGCAGCTACTATTGGTCTCGAATCTTTTTTATTAACCATTCCTTTAAATGCTAAACAATAACAAGATTTGATATTCGCAATAGGCTTGTTTATGCAACCAACTTATTGGAAATACATTCCGTTCCTCAACAATTTTTACCTCAGCTATTTTTGGATGAGGTATGGGTTTTTCAATTTTCCTCATCATTCCAAATACCATCTTTGAGCTTATTTTTATCTAATTTCACCATTTGACACAGATTTCCCTCTCATCTAAGCTTTTGCCATATTTTTTAAACTCATATTTAAGTTTTCCAACATTTCTACCATGATTAAAAATAGCTTCTGTCATTTTTAAATCATTTAGGAGGTAATCCTTGACCTCTTGATGTTTACCATCTCGCCACATTTTTGGAATTTTCAGGGTATCAACGGTTTTAGTAAAACCAACATTTCTTTTGCCTAAATCGTCTAATGAACACCAACACTGTGTCAATTTGTCTAATTCAAGCATAATATCAAATGTCTTATTCTGAAATGTTTCAATAATTTTTTGTTTGATATATGATTGGAGAACCAAATAATCAAATCTGAATAAATTATGACCGACTATTAAATCAGCTTGATTTAGCGTTTCGAATAATTCTTGGGCTTGACTTTCTTCGAAATACATATGTTCTTTATTGCAGAGTATTCCCGCCATACCCAATTTAAGTTTTGTAGGATCCATATTTTGTTTATCCATTCCAAGTTCTTGAAATGTATATTGTGTTTCTAAATCAAAAAATACTGTTTTCATATCATCGCCTTCAGTGGTCTCATATTTATCTCTAACGTCATCTTAATCAATTTACTTTAGAAAAGAGAGCAGGTAGGTATCTCTTTTCTTACCTACCTGCCGTATGCAGGATTCTACCGACAGCGGTTATTTACCGATCGCTCAGCAGTCGTTTGCTGACACGTCGATGATGTGTTACGTCCGTTCTGTGCTTGCTCCCAGTTGTCACTATCGGCGATGAGCTTAGTCACTTATATACACTCTCGCTTTATATACTTTCACAGAGCGGAGTGAAACTAATCTGAATCTTTAAATTCAGAGATATGTATAAAAAATTGCATTTGTTCATTTTATATATGTATGTTTTCTTCGCATGCGTATATTATGCTTGTGTTTCAATTCGTAATAATAGTTATCCTAAAATGCAACACTTCCTCTAAAACTGCATATAATTTTTTGTTTTACTCATTTCAAAAATATGGTTATGGCAATTTCGCCAATAACAATAATATCGGCTATATTTTTTTCTGGATGGTTTTTTATAGAAAAATATTAGCTCTTCGGTGTTTGCTTAGAGAGGTGAAAAAAAGTTACCAACGGTTTCAGGTAGGTTTTGGTAACCACCAGTAAAATATAACGAGAAGTATAAAAATCAATATGAGAGATATCTGTGCTTTTCTACATCTAAGTATATGTTTGTCATAATCAGCTCTATTCTTAGCTATATATCCGCAGATACAATAGATATGTCTCCTACGCGTATTTAATTCTCCCAATTATTGTACCATTGCGACAGTCAATCAAGTTGTTCGTAAGAGTCAATCACATCCTGCTCTGCTCTATTCCATTGCCATCATAATCTGTTCTTGTGGAAAATACACCGTTAAGGATTGGTTTGTATTTCCAGTATAGAATCTATTTAGAAATATAGAGAAAAATGTTCACTAACAAATAAAAAATAAAAAAAATTGGTTGGTTTAAAACCAACCTGCTTAACGATATCTCTATTACCTTGCTGGCTGAGCCTTCGTCGTCATCCTTACATCCAGATTTACGGCAGCGCGAAATCGTATGTCTGGTGATAGGATGAGGGGTCGTTCTTCTGTGTATTAAATGTTGTCACCTTAGCTGTCGTACAGTCAATGATGACCCATACTGGTGTTCCACCGCTAATATCAGACTCTGTATCGAAGATAAGACGACCGCTGTATGGCTTTGATAGGTCTATGTTTGCCGATAAAGTTGCTTCCTGTGTGTCTGGCGAGCCAGGCGTTCTGGTGATCTTTGTGCTTGCAATTGCATTGCCATCTTGTATTATTTGGAGTTCAACAGAATTACCGACCTCTCCTTGTCCGGCTATACGTAGCGTTATGGGGGGCTGGTAAAAGGAAAAAGTTTTATCCACGGAACCATTGATGTCGTACACTGAAATGTTAAAATAATTGCCTGATACATCTACTGCCATAAAACCGAATTCACTATTGCCTCCACTATTCAGCCAGTAATCATATCTGCCTGGTGTGGCATTATAAAGGCTTGCCCCTGCACCACCGCTAACAAACTCTTCAAATGGATGAGTGATGCTGGAAATACGAGAACTATTCATATATGTATAAGTAACCAGGTGCTCATGTCCATGGAATGTTGCAGAAACAATAGGATGTTTATTAAGCACGTCTATGAGGGCATCTGGCGTTGTTGAAGGATGCCCATCAACATAATAGACAGGTCCATGCCAGAATAGGAAAGCATGTGTAAGACCCCTGTTTTCAGCAGCAGTTAAATCATTATCCAGCCAGGTTATTTTATCTGATGACATAGTACTGACATCACCACCAGGCAGGTCAATCCCGACAAAGTGTGAATTGCCGTAATCAAATGAATATGTCATATCCTGAGTTTGTTCGGAATAATGTGTGGCTCCGACGCTGGTAGATATAGCGCTGAAATTGAAATCCGAAAGCCAGGCTGAGTCTGAATTTGCATCGTGATTGCCGCGTGTGGCAAAAGATTTATTAAAGAGGTCATTTGTTCCTGCGCCGTTAAAAGCAGTTTTCCATATGGCAAAGCAAGTCGCATCAGGACCGCTATCACAAAGGTCACCTGGATAAATGGTAAAATTCGGGTTTAAACCATTGGCTAGTATTGACTCGTTTGTTAAGATGGCAGTTCCAGATTTTGTATCAGCCCATGCTATAAAGCGGAAATCACTCGTACCTGCGCTT